>JAOUHE010000063.1 GCA_029865285.1 Chloroflexota bacterium | reverse complement strand
CTCGCGCTACGTCAATGACGGCTTCTCCGGCGGGGAGAAGAAGCGCCTCGAGATGCTCCAGATGGCCATCATCAACCCGGTCATGGCGATCCTCGACGAGACCGATTCGGGCCTCGACATCGACGCCCTGCGCACGGTGGCCGAGGGGATCAACGCCACCCTCTCGCCGGAGATGGGGGTGCTCATGATCACCCACTACCAGCGCATGCTGAACTACGTGAAGCCGGGCTTCGTTCACGTCATGCTCGACGGCCGGATCGTGATGTCGGGCGGCGAGGAGCTCTCCCACAAGCTCGAGGCGAACGGCTACGACTGGGTTCGCGAGCAGGTCGGTCTGCCCGACGGCGCCGATGACGCGGTCGTCGAGCCGGTGGCAGAGCACGTCTAGACTGGCCCCATGACGACACAGATGACGCCTGGATCTGGAGTCGGCTCGAGGATTCCCGGAGCGTTCTCAGGCACCGCGTTGCGCACCGACTTCCCGGTCTTCGACAGGCCGACCGGCACCGGCAAGCGGCTCGTCTACCTCGACGCGGCCGCCAGTGCCCCCAAGCCGCGGCGCGTGATCGAAACGATTGCCGACGCCTACGGGCATCACTACGCCAACGTGCACCGCGGCATCTACGAGCTCTCCGAGGACGCCACCGCACGCTTCGAGGCGGCGCGCGCGACGGTCGCACGCTTCGTCGGGGCCGCGTCACCGCGCGAGATCGTCTTCGCCCGCAACGCCACCGAGGCGATCAACCTGGTGGCGTACAGCTGGGGCCGCGCCAACCTGCGCGCGGGCGACCGGATGCTCACCACGCAGCTGGAGCATCACGCCAACATCGTCCCGTGGCAGCAGCTCTGCCGCGAGGTGGGAGCCACGCTCGACTACGTGTCGATCACCGACGACGGCCGCCTTGATCCCGACGACCTCCGGGCGCACCTGGCCAACGGCCCCAAGCTCGTCGCGGTGGCCGGGGTGAGCAACGCGCTGGGCACCATCAACCCGCTGACCGAGATCGTGCGCCTCGCCCACGAGGCAGGCGCTCTGGTGCTGGTCGATGCGGCGCAGTCGGCGCCGCACATGCCGACCGATGTTGCCGCCCTCGGCTGTGACTTCCTGGCGCTGTCGGGCCATAAGATGCTCGGGCCGTCGGGAATCGGCGTGCTCTGGGCCCGCCGCGAGCTGCTCGAGGCGATGCCGCCCTTCATGACCGGAGGCAGCATGATCATCAAGGTCACGCTCGACGGGGCGGAGTGGAACGAGGTTCCGTACAAGTTCGAGGCCGGGACCCCCGCCATCGTGGAGGCTATCGGCCTCGGCGAGGCGATCAACTACCTGACCGACCTCGGCATGGACGCAGTCCGGGAGCACGAACGCTACCTGTTCGAGCAGGCCTGGGCCGCCCTCCGCGAGATTCCCGGCGTTCGGCTGTTGGGCCCGGACGATCCGGCGATCCATGCCGGCGTGATCAGCTTCGTCCTTGACGGGATCCATCCCCACGACGTGGCCACCGTCTTTGACTCCGAGGGGGTCGCCGTGCGAGCCGGCCACCACTGTGCCCAGCCGGTGATGCAGCGGTACGACATCCCCGCCACCACCAGGGCCAGCTTCTACGTCTACAACGACACCGATGACGTCGAGGCGCTCGCCTCGGCGATTCGCGCCTGCCAGAACCTCTTCAGCTAGGACCAGTCAGGACCGATGGACAACCTGTACCGCGACTTCATCCTGGAGCACTACCGGAACCCGCACAACAAGGGATTCCTGGATCCCCACGACCTGCACTTCGACGATTCCAACCCGACCTGCGGCGACGAGATGAGCATGACCCTGCGCCTTGACGCCGGCGGGGAGACGATCACCGATGTCGGCTTCGATGGACGCGGCTGTGCCATCAGCCAGGCATCGGCCAGCATCCTGACCGACGGCCTGCGCGGCCAGAGCCTGGATCAGGTCCGGGCCATGAACCCGAAGGACCTGCTCGACGAGCTGGGCGTGCCAATCGGCCCCGCCCGGCTCAAGTGCGCGCTCCTCTCCTACAAGGTGCTGCAGGGCGCCGTTCGCGGCGGCGAGTTCGAATGGCCGGCCGAGGCCGAGTCGATGACCGGATGAGCACGCCAGCCACCCAGCTACGCGAGGTGAGCGCCGAAGGGGCGCTCGATCTGGCTTCACAGGGCTACCGCATCCTCGACGTGCGCGAGCCGGTCGAGTGGAACGCGGGCCACATCCCCGACGCCACGCTGCTGCCGCTGGCCGATCTGCCGGCGCGCGCCGCCGAGGTGGTGCCGGACAAGAACGCACCGCTGCTGGTCCATTGCGCGGTCGGCGCGCGCTCGCTACGGGCTGCGGCGTGGCTCATCCAGAACGGCTACCGCGACGTGGTCAGCATGCGCGCATCGCTGCGCGACTGGCGACAGCTCGGTGGAGCCTGGGAGGCGCCGCAGGAGCTCCTGACGCCCGCCCAGCAGCTGCGCTACTCCCGCCAGGTGCTGATCCCCGAGATCGGCCAGGCCGGGCAGCGCAAGCTGCTCGACTCGCGTGTTCTCCTGATCGGGGCCGGCGGGCTCGGATCGCCGGTGGCGCTCTACCTGGCGGCGTCGGGGATCGGCACCCTGGGCCTGGTCGACGACGACGTGGTCGACGAGAGCAATCTCCAGCGCCAGGTGCTGCACACCTCGGACCGGGTGGGGATGCCCAAGACCGAGAGCGCACGCCTGACGCTGAACGCGCTTAACCCCGAGACGAGGGTCAAGGAGCACCGCGAGCGGCTGACCTCCGAGAACGTGGAGCGCCTGATCGCGGACTACGATGTCATCGTCGACGGGACCGACAACTTCGACACCCGCTACCTGCTCAACGACGCCGCCGTCAGGTTGCGGAAGCCGGTCGTCCACGGCTCCATCTACCGTTGGGACGGCCAGGTGACCACCTTCGTGCCGTTCGCTGGACCCTGCTACCGCTGCATGTACCCGACCCAGCCGCCCGACGAGCTGGCACCCGCCTGCGCGGTGGCCGGCGTGCTCGGCGTGCTGCCCGGGATCGTGGGCCTGATCCAGGCCAACGAGGTCTTCAAGCTGGTGCTCGGCGTGGGGGAGACGCTCGCCGGCCGCCTGCTCATGTTCGACGCGATGTCGACCGAGTTCAGCGAGGTGAAGGTCTGGCGCGATCCCGCCTGCCCGGCCTGCGGCGAGGGAGCGCAGCAATGAGCACGGTCCGCATCCCGCCCGTTCTGCGCGAGACGGTCGGCGGCGCTCGCACTGTTGACGCGGTCGGCGCAACGGTCGCGGCGGTCCTCGACGACCTGTTCGCCCGCCACCCGGCCCTTCGTGATCGGGTAACCGATGAAGGCCAGCTTTCCCGATTCGTCAACGTCTACGTGAACGACCGGGACGTCCGCTATCGGGAGGGCCTCGACACACCGGTCGGACCTGACGACACGGTGATCCTGCTGCCCGCCATGGCGGGAGGGTCGCGCTAGCCCGATGCCGGGCGACCTGCTGGATGCGATCGGCGGCACGCCGATGGTCGAGTTGCGGCGCCTCGCCCCGTCCTCGGCGGTTCGCCTGTACGCCAAGCTCGAGGGCGCCAACCCGACCGGTTCGGTGAAGGACCGCATCGCGCGGTCCATGATCACCGAGGCGCGCGCCAGTGGCGCCCTGCGCCCCGGTCAGACGATCATCGAGCCGTCGAGCGGCAACACCGGGATCAGCCTCGCGCTGGTGGGGAGCCTGCTCGGCCATCCGGTGCGGATCGTCATGCCGGACAACACCACCGCCGAGCGCACGCAGCTGCTGAACCTGTATCGCGCCGAGATCGTCTACTCCCCGGGTGCAGAAGGCTCGAACGGCGCCATCCGCCTCGCCCAGCAGATGGCCGATGCCGACCCGACCATCTACATGCCGTACCAGTACGGCAACCCGGCCAACCCGCGCGCGCACGAGGAGACGACCGGCCCCGAGATCCTCGCGGTGGTCCCGGAGATCGACGTCTTCGTGGCCGGGCTCGGCACCGGCGGCACGCTGACCGGGGTGGGCCACTTCCTGAAGCGCGCGCGGCCGGGCGTGCGCATCGTCGCCGCCGAGCCGCTCCCCGGGGAGGAGGTGCAGGGGCTGCGCTCGCTCGACGAGGGGTTCGTGCCACCCGTGCTCGACCAGTCGGTCCTCGACGATCGGTACCTGGTCAGCAACCGGGACGCCCTCATCGGCCTCCGTCGCCTCATGCGCGACGAGGGGATCTTCGCCGGCCTCTCGTGCGGCGCCGTGGTGCACGTTGCCCTGCGGGTCGCCGCCGAGATGGAGTCGGGCAACGTGGTCATGCTCCTCGCAGACGGTGGCTGGAAGTACCTCTCCACCGACCTGTGGACACGGGAGATCGAGGAGCTGGAGACCGAGCTGGAGAGCTCACTCCTGTGGTGAGCGACCACGGCCTGGCCATCCCTTCGGCCGTCGCTGCGGAGCTCCTCGCCCACGCGCGCGCGGAACTCCCGTACGAGGCCTGCGGCCTGCTCGCGGGGTCGATCGCCGACGGACGTGCCACCGCCTTCCATCCGACTCGTAACGCCGAGGCATCGCCTCTGCGCTACAGCGTCCATCCCGAGGACCTGGTGCGGATCACATTCGCGATCGATGATGCCGGCGAGGACCTGGTCGCCATCTTCCACAGTCACACGCGATCCGCCGCCGTCCCATCCGCCACCGACCGCCGGGCGGCGATGTATCCCGACGCGTTCTACCTGTTGGCCAGCCTCGCGAACGCCGATGCGCCTCCCGAGAGTGCACTGCGCGCCTGGCGGATCCATCGTGGCCACGCCTTCGAGGTCCCGCTGACGATCGGGTAACCTTCGCGCGTGGCCGTCATCTCCGTCGCCGCCGATCGCCTTCCCGACAGCGTCTACGCCGGACGCCTCGCCCGGGCTGCCGGAGAGGCGCGTGCCCGCGGTGTCGATGCGCTGCTGATCTCTCCGTCCGCCGATTACGCGTACCTGCTCGGCTACCGCGCGCCGGCGCTCGAACGCCTTACCTGCCTGCTAATTCCGGCACAGGGATCGCCGTCGCTGATCCTGCCGCGCCTCGAGGAGCCGCTGGCCCGCCACGAACTCGGCGCCCTGGCCGATGGCCTGGAGATCGTGCCGTGCGGCGAAGGTGCCGACTCGGTGGGCGAGGTCGCGGCCCGCCTTCCGGGCGCCCTGCGCGTTGCCGTCCAGGACCAGATGTGGGCCAGTTTCGTGCTTCGCCTGCGCGCCGCGCTCGATCCGGCCGAACTGGTCGAGGCAGGTCACGCCATGAGTGCACTGCGGCGCGTCAAGGAGGAGCCCGAGCTTGACCGATTGCGCGCCGCCGCCGCTGCCGCGGATGCCGCGATGCTGGCGATCACCGCGGAGCGCCTCTCCGGCCGGACCGAGGCGGAGGTGAGCCGGCGCATCAACGACCTGCTGGTCGAGGCCGGGCATGACGCCGCCGACTTCGCGATCGTCGCGTCCGGACCGAACTCGGCCAGCCCGCACCACGGCCCGGGAGGGCGAATCATCGAGGCCGGTGACGCGATCGTGCTCGACATCGGCGGGACCCGGGCGGGGTACTGCAGCGACACGACGCGCACCGCTTTCATCGGCGACCCGCCGCCCGACTTTGCCGCCCTCTACGAGGTGCTCCGCCAGGCACAGGCCGCGGCCTGTGCCGCGGTGGCGCCGGGCGTGGCTGCCGGGGAGATCGATCGTGCCGCCCGCCAGATCATCGACGAGGCGGGGTACGGGGAGCAGTTCTTCCATCGGACCGGTCACGGCATCGGCATGGAGACCCACGAGGAGCCGTACCTGTTCACCGCAAACCCCGAGCCGCTCGTGCCCGGCAACGCCTTCAGTGTGGAGCCGGGGATCTACGTGGCCGGGCAGTGGGGCGCGCGGATCGAGGACATCGTGATCTGCAGCGAATCAGGCGGCGAACGCCTGAACACGACGGGGACCGACCTCTACCGAGTCGACTAGGGCTGGTCCGGAGCGCCCTCGCGGTATGAGCTGACCAGGGCGGTCAGCACCCCGTCGATGGCCGCGGTCGCCTCCCGGTAGGCGGCGGAGAGATCTGACAGGTCCGCGGCGCGGCGCCGCAGGTGGGCGGCGATCGCCTCGAGCACCGGCGTGCGGTAGAAGAGGAACGCCTCCACCGCCTCGGCCAGCGAGAGGCCGGCCTTTGATGCCTCAGCCCCGTAGAGTGCACCCATCCGCTCCGCCTCGCCGAGGAGCAGGGTCCGCTCCGAGCGCTTTCCGGCCGCCGCGTACTCCAGGACGAGGTTGAAGGTGCGCTGCCCCCAGCGGCGGAACTCGCCCCGCTGCTCAGCGGAGAGGCGCGCCTGCCACGGCTGTGCCGCCCCGGCGCCGCGTGCCACCCGGCGGTGAACCTCGCCGGAGATGGTTCCCGCGGACCCGGTGAGCCGCTCCACGCCGTATCGCTGTCGGCGCGGCGCGTTGATCATCGCCTCGAGGCTCGACCGCAGGAAGCGTCGGTGGCCGCCGGGCGTGACGTAACTCTCGACCTTTCCAGTGTCCGCCCAGCGGCGCAGCGTGTCGGACCCGACGCCCACCAGCCGGGCGGCCGCCCCGAGCGCCAGCCAGGGGTCGTCGCCGGTCACGTTCCGCGCAGCTCCCCGGGTGTCACGCCCCCGAGCTCGTCCCACAGGTGGACCAGCGCATCCATCCCGCCGCGGTAGTTGGCCAGTGGCATCCACTCGTTGGGTGAGTGGAAGTTGCCGTTTGGGCTGGCGAAGCCGACCATCACGCTCTTCAGGCCCAGCAGCGTGTCCATCGCTGCCACGACCGGGATCGACCCGCCGGAGCGGTGGAAGAGCGGCGCCTTGCCGAACGCCTTCTCCAGGGCCCGGGCGGCGAGGAGGCAGCCAGGGTGGTCGAGCGGCGTGACGAGTGGCTGTCCGCCCTGGATGGGGGTCACCGTCACCTCGACCGTCGGTGGTGCGATCGCCTCGAGGTGCTTGATCATCGCCCGCTCGATCTCGAGGTGGTCCTGGTCGGGCACGAGGCGCGTGCTGATCTTTGCCGCCGCCCAAGCCGGGATGATCGTCTTGCTCCCCTCGCCCGAATAGCCGCCCGACAGGCCGTTGATGTCGAAGGTGGGGCGGCCGGACATCCGCTCGAGCAGCGTGTAGCCGCGCTCACCATCCTTCGGGCCGCTCACCCCGATCCGCTGCGCCCAGTCTTCGGCGTCGAATGGCTGTGCCGCGTAGGCGGCACGGTCGGCATCGGTCAGGTCGCGGACCCGGTCGTAGAAGCCCGGTACCGTGCAGCGTCCATCGGCATCGACCAGCGAGGCGAGCATCTGCACCAGCACGGTGGCTGGGTTGTCGACCCCACCCCCGAACTGACCGGAGTGCAGGTCCTGCATTGGTCCGGAGACCTTCACGTCCCAGTACGCGATGCCGCGCAGGCCGTAAGTGATCGCCGGTGTGCCGTCGTCATCGGCCATGTCCGAGTCGCTGACGAGGCAGATGTCGGCCTGCAGGAGCTCCGGGTGGTTGGCCACGAAGTGCTCAGATGGCCGGCTGTCGTGCTCCTCGTCGCCCTCGAAGAAGAAGCGCAGGTTCACCGGGGAGCCGCCCGCCCCGCGGATCCAGGCCTCGGCCGCCTTGATGTGCATGAACAGCTGGCCCTTGTCGTCGCCGGAGCCGCGCGCGTAGACGATGTCGTTCTCGTAGCGCGGCTCGAACGGCGGACGCACCCACTCGTCCAGCGGGTCGGTCGGCTGCACGTCGTAGTGGCAGTAGATCAGCACCGTGGGCTTGTCCGGGCCGGCGTGCAGCCAGTCGGCGGTCACGATCGGGTGACTGCTGGTGTCGGTCAACAGCGCGTGATCGGCGCCGATGCGGGTCAGCTCGTCGGCGACCCACCGGGCTGCTCGGCGACACTCGTCGCGCAGTTCGGGATCGGCACTCACCGACGGGATGCGGAGGAGATCGTCGAGCCCTTTCAGGTGCTCGTCGGCATGGTCGCGCAGATAGGCGAGGGCGGCATCTGCACCGCGCGTGGGGGTGGTCATGGACCGATGATACGGTTGTGACGGGAATCAGCGCCGCATCGGCGGCGCGACGATCAGCCGGCTAGTTGATCAGCCCGGTCCGGAAGGCGAAGAAGAGGGCGACGGCCACGGCCGGCAGGAAGGCCGCGACGCGCAGGAAGCGCGGCCAGCCCGGACCGCCCAGGAACGCGTAGGCGGGGATCGTCACCGGGAAGAGGAAGATCCCCACCGACCACGCCACGCGGGCTCGGAAGGTGATGTCGGGCCGGTCCTGCACGTCGAGCCAGTACGCCGCGATGGTGATGAAGCCGCCCACCGTGCAGATCGCGAAGAGGGCCCAGATGAGGGGGAGCACGCCTCCGATCCTAGCCGCTACTCGCCCAGCTCGGCGCGTCGGCGCTCGACGTCCGCCGGACCGGTCAGGAGATCCCCCAGGAAGCGCAGCGGCCGCCGGCGTCGCAACCGCGGCTCCTTGTCCGGGAGCAGGTTGAGCATCGCCTGGCGGACGCGCTCGTCCAGCTCTGCTCGTCCATCGCGGCCGCGCAGCCCATCGGTTGGGATCGGCGGGCCGTAGCGGAAGATGACCTGGCTGCGGAACCACATGAAGGTGCTCCCCACGATGGCGCACGGCAGGATCGGTACGCCGCTGGCGGAGGCGAAGGCGACGGCACCGTCCTCGAATGGGAGCAACTCGGTCTCGCGGAAGCCGGCCGTCCCCTCGGCGAAGATGCCGAGCACGCCGCCGGAGGAAAAGACGCGGCGCACCGCGCGCACCGCCGAGGTGAGCGTCGTCTTCTCCGGGTTGTAGGGGATCGCGCCGCCGTAGAAGGCCATCACCCGGTTCCTGAAGCCGCGCGAGAAGTCGGCCTCTTTCGGCCCGAACCAGGTGATGCGAGGCCGCAGCGGCGTGGCCGCCAGGGCG
Source organism: Chloroflexota bacterium (assembly GCA_029865285.1). GTDB lineage: Bacteria > Chloroflexota > Limnocylindria > QHBO01 > QHBO01 > CF-167. The sequence goes on along the minus strand of JAOUHE010000063.1, from coordinate 190 downwards.
AGCATCGGGTCCCAGCCGTTGTGATGGTTGAGGACCAGGCAGAACGGTGCGGCGGGCCAGTGCTCGATCCCCTCGACGCGGATGTCGAACAGCAAGCGCACCACGGCACGGTCGATGGCACGCATCACGCGGTACCGGGTGGTGACCTCGACGCTCATGTCGCGCGGACCGGTGCGTCGGGCCCGCTCGT
>JAOUHE010000062.1 GCA_029865285.1 Chloroflexota bacterium | reverse complement strand
GTCGCAGGTCTCGCGCGCGGCGTTCAGCAGGGAGACGTGCCCCGCGTGCAGCGCGCCCATGGTGGGCACCAGCCCGATCGTTGCTGCTCTCGAGTGAGCCTCGGCGAGCGCGTCGTGCACCTCCGCAGCGGTCCGCGCGATCCTCATCGGCGCGTCGCCTCGGCCAGCGCCCGGTAGAGCGGCACCAGGTCCGGGGCGCGCTCCCCAAGCGCGTTCAGGTGCGCTTCGACGGTGCTCCAGTCGCCCCGTGCGATCGGTCCGGTCAGCACAAAGCCGTTCTCGATGGTCCGCAACATGAGCGGCACGAGCGCCTCGGGGGGCGCGTCGGTCTCCGCCAGCAGCCGGGCGGCGGCACGGTAGAGCGTCACCAGGAAGTTGCTCGCCATCGCGGCACCGGCGTGGTAGAGCGGCTTGTCGGCATCGGCCAGGGGAAACGGGCGCAGGCCCAGCGTCTCGGCCAGCCAGTTGGCGACGGCAGCGGCCTCTTCGGTCTCCGCGGTCACGGCGGCCCAGGCGCCGTCGAGCTGTTCGGGGCCGCGCCCCGCGGTCAGCGTCTGGAGCGGATGCACGCTGAAGCGGCGTTCGTGCGGATCGAGTGCGGTCAGCGAGGTTGCTCCTGATACATGGGCAACCCACGGACCGACCGAGACGCGCGCCGCCACGTCCGCGATCGACGCATCCGGGACGGCAAGCAGCACCAGGTCGGCATCGGCCAGCGCGTCACGTCCCGCGGTCACGCCGAGTCCGCGCTCTCGCAGGCGGGCCGCGATGGCCCCGCCCGCCCGTCCCGTGCCGACCACGCGCACCGAACTGATCATGCGCGGGAGTCTGCCACACCTCGGTGCTGGCCACGCTTGGGAAGGCCCCGCTCAGGGCTCGACGGTGACCACCAGCACGACATAGTCCTCCCCGCCGTCGGCGGTGAAGCGGGCGGCCAGGTGAGCGCGAGCCAGTCGCTGCCCACAGGTCGCGGCGGTGTCTGCTCGACATTCCAGCTGGTCCCTCACCCAGTCCCAGGCCGATGTCGGCCCGCCGAGCAGCTCAGCCAGGTACGGCACGTAGCCGCGGCCCGCGGCGATTGCGCCGACGCGGTCAGCGGTCGGCAGGCTGAGCACGATCTCCTCGACCGGCACCCCGACCAGGTCGAGCTCCACGCCGTTGGGGGCACGGCCGATCTCGTGGTGCGGGCCGGCGGGGGAGAAGGTCATCCCGAAGATATCGGTCAGGTCGGCCTTCACCGCAGCGACCGGCGAGTCGTGGCTGTGCGCGGCCGCCGACGACGAGGGACTCTCCGAGGGCGAGACGACTGGCGCGGCACAGGCCACCAGCGTGACGGCCAGCAAGGTGACCACGGCTCGGCGCCTCATCGGTTCAGCCCTCCAGGAAGACCTCGTCGACGAAGCACCAGCGCCAATCCTCGTTCGGCTCGAACGACTGGATCACCGGGTGCCCGGTTTGCGGGAAGTGGCCCGAGGCATGGCGTCCGGGCGAGTTGTCACAGCAGCCGACATGGCCACAGTGCAGGCAGCGACGAAGGTGGACCCAGGTGCCGCCGGTGGCCAGGCATTCCTCGCACCCGCGTCCGGTGGCGGGGACGGGCGTCACGCCGTCGAGGTGGTGGCAGATCGGTTTCGGGCTCATGCCCTCATGCTACCGGGTACGCGGCGCTTGAGGTTCGGGGGTTGACACGTGACCGCGAGGTCACATATAGTTTCCGGCATGGAGGAGGTCTTTCGCGCCCTGGCCGATCCCAGCCGGCGTGCCCTGCTCGACTCGCTTCGGATGCGCGACGGACAGGCACTCTCCGAACTGGAGGAGGCGCTGCCGGGGATGACCCGCTTCGGCGTCATGAAGCACCTGCGCGTGCTGGCTGCCGCCGGACTGGTCACGACCCATCGGGATGGGCGACGGAAGCTCCACTACCTGAACCCGGTTCCGATCCGGCTCATCCACGACCGATGGATCAGTCGCTTCGCGGAGCCGCTGGTCGGCCGGATGGCCGACCTCAAGACACGGCTGGAGGCACCATGACCGCACCGGACAACGTCTACGAAATCGAGATAGCGACCACCCCCGAGCGCCTGTGGCAGGCCCTGACCGATCCGTCCGACACGCAGCAGTACTGGTACGGCGCGCTCAGCATCTCCGACTGGACGGTCGGCTCGCGCTGGGTGAGCCAGTCTCCCGACGGCGAGGTCTACCTCGAGGGCGAGATCCTCGAGATCGACCCGCCGCGGCGACTGGTCCACACGTTCCACGTTGTGCACGAGGCGGAGGCGGCGGCCGAGGCGCCGTCGCGCGTGGAGTGGGAGATCACCCGCCTGGGCGACCGCTGCCGGCTCACCTGCGTCCACATCGGCCGAGGACCGGCGACGATGGACTACACAAGCGGTGGCTGGGAGACGATCCTGGGCGGGATGAAGGAGCTGCTGGAGACCGGCGAGGCGGTTGGGGCGTCAATGTAGCGGCCGGCCTTGACCCCTAGAACGGCTTGAAGGCCATCAGGTAGAGGATGACCACCAGGCCGATGCCACCGACCGTCGCGAGTTCCATCGCGCGAGCCGAGTCGAGCAGCCGGGCGAGCGCGGCCGGGTCCGGCTCCGGCTCAGGCGTTCCCTTCTTGTCGTAGAAGCCGATGCTGCCGACCGCGTGACGCAGCGCATCGTTGTGCTTCACCCCACGCACGCTCATGTAACCGAACATGAAGACCAGCACGCCGATTGAGACCCAGATCCAGAGCTGACCCCAGTAGTCGCCAACGAAGCCTGCTGCGATCCCCGAGACGAGCAGCACCAGGATCGCGACGTCCGAGGCCGGCAGGGCGTACCTCGACAGGTCAAGCAGGGCGGTGATCCGCACCGTGTCGCGCTCGCCGCGCAACTTGAGCGTAGCGAAGATAGAGACCCCGTGGGCCAGGACAAAGGTGAAGCCGCCCAGGATGTGGGCGAAGTGGAGCCAGGGTTGCCAGTCCATCGGTCCTTCTCCCATCTGCCTACGCGGCCGGCGGCTCGCGAACGAGGGTCCACGCGCGCAGCCCGATGGTCACCGCCAGCCAGAAGACGAGCATGGCGTTCACCGGGTGCAATGCGGCGACGAACGGAGCGCCGTCCCGCAGGGAGGGCAGGCTCGCCTGGACGACTGCCAGCACCAGCAGTGCCGCGGTCCACAGCAGCAGCCGCGAGCCGACCCGCCCGATCGCACCGGCGACGAGGATGAGCACAGGGGCCAGCGAGAGGCTGTAGCCGACGTCGATGTGCGCCTTTGAACTGGAGGTGGGATCGAATAGGAACAGCCCGGCGAGTAGCACCTGGTAGATCACCCCGGCCACGAAGAGCCAGGCCAGGGCGGCGTACGCCCATCGGAAGCCACGAACCACGGACACCCTCCTGTCAACGCGATGATCGGCGGTGCGCAGGATACGCTCCGGCCGCTTGGGCGGACGCGGTATCTCGACTGGCGTCTAGGCCGGCTCCCAGTGCAAGTCGCCGGTGAAGAGCCCGTCGACGAATCCGATCCGGTACCCGAGGTAGATCCCAAGAGCGAGCGACACGACTCCAGACCCCACGGTCAGCCAGCGATTGATCCGCTCCGAGCGCGTGCGCGAGACAAGGAAGGGAAGACCGATGAGCGTGGTCAGCATCGCCATCCCCGCGGCGACACCCAGGCAGAAGACGATCAGGTACGCGATCGCGGTTCCGGTGTCCTGAATGGTGGCAAGGACCAGCAGCGCCACCGCGGCCGAGCCAGCCAGTCCATGGACGAGGCCGACCACAACAGGGCGTGCCAGCTGGTACCAGCCGAACGTGGCAAGGAGGCCGGGATCGGATCCGTGCCCGTGCAGGTGCGCGTGGTCGTGGCCGTGCTCGACGGGCTCCTCGGCGTGGGCGTGCCGGTGCGCGTGGTCGTGGCCGTGGAGTGGCGCCGGAGGGGTGAGGCGCTCCGTAAGGCGCCGCATCGCGCCGGTCAGGTTCAGGATCCCGAGCGTGATGAGCATGACCGCCACGGCGAGCTCCATCGCCAGGCCGACCGGCGGGGGGATGATCACGTTGAAGGCGATGATCGCAGTCCCGACGATCAACACGGTCACGGTGTGCCCGAGGCCCCACAGCGCACCGATCATGGTGGAGTGCAGAAAGCGCCGACTGCGGGATAGGATCGTGGTCACCGCAATGACGTGATCGGCATCGGTGGCATGGCGCATCCCGAGCAGAAAGCCGAAGCCCGCCAGCGCAAACAGCTCCGACATGTGTCCCTCTTGCAATAGGTTGCATTAACTGCGTCCCTATACTACCGCCCATGTTTGCGACCGGATCATTCGCCGAACCCTGGTCGAGCGTGCGGCAGCGGCTGCGCGATCGGGGATTGCGCTGGACGCCGCAGCGACGGACGGTGGTCTCGGTCCTTGCCGCGACCCGTGGCCACGTCACCGGCGCGGAGCTGGTCGAGCGCTGCCGCGCGGTGGACCCGTCCACCATCCCGTCCACCGTGTACCGCACGCTGGACGTCCTCGAGGAGATCGGGCTTGTGCGCCACGGCCATGGGGCCGATGGGCGGGAGGAGTTCCACGTGCGACCAGAGGAAGAGCACGGTCATCTCCACTGCGCCGGCTGCGGCGGACGATGGGAGATCGGTGCGGAGCCTGCAGCGGCCATCGTGGAACTGCTGCGTGTCTCGGACGGATTCGCCGTCGACCTGTCCCACGTGACCGTGGTCGGTCGCTGCCCGGCGTGCACGCGGGCGGGCACGTCGTGAGCGAGGTCACCTTCCTGGGCCTGCCCGCAACTGCGCTCGAGTCGCTGCGTCCCGATGAGGCGGACGTTGCCATCCTCGGGGTACCGCACGGCGTGCCATACCCGGACCCCGGACTGACGACCGGGTGCGCCGAGGCCCCAGATGCGGTGCGCCAGCGTTCCCGGCGGCTCGCTTCGTTTGCCGGGCACCACGACTTCGACCTGGACGGACCGATGCTCCCGCCCGGTAGCGGGCTGCGGATCGCGGACGTCGGCGACGTTCCGGGGACGCCCGACGATGGTGCCGGCAACGCGGCGCGCGCCCAGGGCGCCGTCCGCTCGCTGCTGGATGCAGGGGTCATGCCACTGATCTTCGGTGGCGACGATTCGGTCCCGATCCCGGTCCTCCGCGCCTTCGCCGGCCGCGGCCCGGTCTGTGTCGTCCAGGTGGATGCCCACCTCGACTACCGCGATGAGGTGGCAGGTGTCCGCGAGGGGTACTCGTCAACCATGCGGCGCATCGGCGAGATGGAGCACGTAGCCCGGGTCGTGCAGGTGGGCCTGCGGGGCGTCGGCAGTGCACGGTCCTCCGACGTTGCGGACGCACGCGCCGCGGGCAACCTGTTGGTCACCGCCCGACAGCTGCGAGAGCGCGGTGTGCCGTGGCTGCTCGCCCAGTTGCCGATGGGGATGCCGATCTTCCTGCTCTTCGACGTAGATGCGCTCGACCCGTCGGTGGCCCCTGCGGTCAGCGGCCTCTCGCCCGGCGGCCTCTCATACGATCTCGCATCGGACCTCGTCTGCGGCATCGCAGCGAACCACCGACTCGCCGGGGCCGCCTTCACCGAACTCGTGCCGGCGCTCGATGCGACCGGCGCGTCGGCCCTGATCGTCGTCCGGCTCGCCATGCTGCTGCTGGGAGCCCTCGCGCGGCGATCTGAGGTCTAGCGCACCGAACCGTCAGAACCAGTCGTTCCGCTTGAAGAAGGCTGCCGCGCCGCCCATCGCCACGGCCATGATCCCCAGCGCCCAGCCGTACCCCCACGGCCAGCTGAGTTCGGGGATGAATTCGAAGTTCATCCCGTAGATGCCGGCGATCAGCGTTGGCACCATCAGGATTACGGTGAAGGCCGTCAGACGCTTCATCACCGCGTTGAGGTTGTTGCTGGTCACCGTCAGGTTGGCCTCGAGGGCCGAGGCCACCAGGTCGCGCTCCAGGTCAAGCTGGTCGAGCACGCGAACCAAGTGGTCGTAGAGGTCCTGGAAATACGGGACAGCGGCGTCGTCGATCAGGGGCACTTCTCGGCGAAGCAGGGCATTGGCCACGTCCCGCTGGGGCGCGAGGATCCGGCGCAGTTCGAGCAACTCTCGCTTCAGGCCCAGGACCATCCGCAGCGTGTCCCCGCCCTCGCGGCCCTCGACGATGCGGTCTTCGAGCTCCTCGATCCGGTCCGAAAGACGGTCGAGCAGTGGAAAGTAGCCGTCAACGACGCCGTCGAGGACCGAATAGAGAAGCCCACCCGGGGTCGCGCCGACGGCGTCGGTCCGCTGCCGGAAGCGCCGCTCGACATCCTCGAGCGCCGGCGAGGAGTGCCACCGCACCGACACCAGGTATCCCGCCCCCGCGAACAGGTGCAACTCGCCGAGATCGAACGACCGATCCTCCGAGGAGCCCGCGAGCACCTCGTAGGTCACGATCATGTGTTGCCCAGGGTAGGTGTCTATCTTGGGACGCTGGCGACGCTTCTCGACATCCTCCACGGCTAGTGGGTGCAGGTCAAACTCGTCGCGAAGCAACGCCACGTCCTCTTCCGACGGGTCGAAGATGTCCATCCAGACGAGGTGGTTGGGGAGCGCCCGCAACTTGTCGATCTGGGCAAGTTCGTCTGGGCCCAGATCGCGCAGCTCGCCGCCCGGAAGTCGCGCCAGGCAGGTGCGATTTGAGTGGTCGGTCATGGCGCCGCGAGTGTACTCGCGCGACCGACCGGCCCAGACCCTTCGGGCCCGATGCGCTATGTTTGGTGGGCAATTCATTGCTCCACCTGACGGAGGTATCTCATGGGATGGCTGCCCGCGCCGGTTGAGCGGCTGCTCGATGTGGCGCTGGTCGGTGAGCTGACGGTCATTGGTCGTGACGGTCGCCCGGTCACCCATCCCCTGATTCCGCTGTACGACGGCGAGCGGATCTACATGCACTCGAGCACGCTCTTCAGTCGCAAACTGGAGCACATCAAGCGTGACCCGCACGTGTCGATTTCGTTGACCGACCCGATCGCCCTCGGCGGTCTGACGGACCGCGCCACCGTCCAGGGGACCGCCCGCGTGATCGAGGACGACCCGCATTCGCAATGGGAGCGCCTGATCCTCGATCTGTGGCGGAAGAAGGAGCCGGTGATCGACGCGTTCCTCAAGATGCGCGTCGCCCTGCCGCTCTTCTTTGAGCGCGCGGTCATCGAGATCACCCCGGAGCGCTGCCTCCTCTGGGAGGATGGCGACACCGGCCGCGCGCCAGTCGAGAGCGTCAGCCCGGGCGAGGCTGCGGCCTGATGCCTCGTATTGAGAAGGAGGACCTCTCCAAGCTCGCGGAATACCCCTTTGTGGTCGTCTCGTGGGTGGACGACGCCGGCTATCCGATGAGCGTGGCGACGGAATTCCGGGCCGACACATCGACCGGGACGGTGGTGCTAGAGGCGCCCGCGGGCGAGGCGGCCGCCATCCCCACCGATCGCGCGGTCAACGTGCTGGGCAGCCATATCCGGCCGACGCCCGGCCAGGGCTACGACGAGCGGCGCTACCTGCAGCTGTGGGGCACCGCCGGACCCGTGGCGGACGGGTCGGTCGTCTTCATGCCGAGCAGCGCCTGGGGCTGGGACGAGAGCGAGATCCCCTTCTTCGAGTACTCCGAGCGCTCCGTGCCGCAGTCGCGCCGGTACCTCGCTGCGCTCTCGGAGGAGAAGGGGCGGACCATTCGACCGCGGCTCTCGCTGGGCTGGCTCTTCCTGCGCACGACGCGCCTCCCCTTTCTCTCAGCAACGTTCGTTCCGGTCCTGCTCGGCCTTGCGGTGGCGGCACGCAGCGGGTCGTTCGACGTGTGGCTCGCGCTAGCTACCTTGATCGGCGGCGCGTTCGCACACCTCGCGATCAACGTGACCAACGACATCTTCGACACGCTCTCAGGTGCCGACGAGGCCAACGTCAACCCCACCCAATTCAGCGGCGGCTCCCGGGTGCTGATCTACGACCTCGTCACGCTGCGACAACTCGTGGCGCTGGCCATCGGCCTGTTCGGCGGTGCCGCCGCGATCGGTCTTTGGCTCGTGTGGGCAACAGGGTCGGCCACGCTGCTGTGGATCGGCCTTGCGGGCATCGCGGTGGGAATCGCCTACACCGCCCCGCCGCTCAAGCTGGTCTACCGCGGGCTCGGCGAGATCGCGGTCGCCATCGGTTTCGGGCCGATCATGGTGCTGGGCGCCTACGTGGTCCAGACGGGCACGCTGAGTTGGGAGGCGGCGCTCGTATCGGTCCCGGTGGCGATCCTTGTGGCGCTCATCCTGTACGTCAACGAGATCCCCGATCGCGTCGGCGACGCGGCGGCCGGAAAGCGCACGCTGCCGGTCCGATTGCCGCAGGACGTGGTCACCGGGGTGTACCTGGCCGGCGCGGTGGTGGCCTTTGCCGCGGTGCTCGGCGGCGTCATCGGTGGTCTGGTGCCGGTTTGGACGCTGCTGGCCCTCCTCGCGGCGCCGCTCGCATGGCGCGTCTACGGCGGGATCCGCCAGTTCTACGAGCAGCCCTACGCGCTGATGGCGTACATGGGGATCAACGTCAACCTGCACCTGTATGTCGGCGGGTTGCTGCTGATCGGCTACCTCGTGGCGATTGCGGTCGATCTGCTGACCTGAGCGACGGGGGACCGGCCGCGCTACCAGCCCTCGGTGCCCGGCTCACCCTTGAACGGCCCGACGACATCGCCGGTTACCCAGCCGCCGTAGTAGCCACCCGGCTGGGGCGTGACAGTCTCGCCGGCAACGGTGGCGACGTCCACTCGACCGGCGTAGAAGGCGATCCATCCGGCGATCGACTCGAATCCCGGTAGCGGGTCGCGGTAGCTCCACGCAGCACGTCGCGACCTTCGCTCCCCGACCAGGAGGTCGAGATGATCGGCGCGGCCTTTCCATTCGCACAACGTGCGGTAGTTGCTGTCGACCAGCAGGTCGGTCCGCACGTCGTCGGGCGGGAGGTACCAGCATGGTGCGCCCGCGGTCTCCAGAACGCGTAGAGCCCTGCTCGACTCAGCAATCACCACGCCTCCGAACTCGATGCGGACCGGCCTGTCCGACGGCTCGACCCGCGGCGGCCGGGGGTAGTCCCAGACCGATTCCTGGCCGGGCCGAGGTGCGACACGGT
>JAOUHE010000226.1 GCA_029865285.1 Chloroflexota bacterium | reverse complement strand
CCCTGTCTTGGCCATGGCGAGCGTGGGCAGTGCGGCAGCCAGCAGGCCGATGACGAGCGCCGCCAGCGGCCGTCGCACGTCAGGCCACCTTGAGGGTGGGCTGCCAGATTCCGATCGGCTGCTCACCGGGCAGGGGCGCATCAGGGGCAGTCTCGATGCCCTGGATGAAGGCCACAACCAGGTCCTCCTGCAGTTGGCTCCCGGCAGCGTCGCCCAGCCGCTTGAGCGCTTCCTGCAGCGGGAGGGCACGCCGATAGGGCCGCGAGGTGGTCATGGCCGAGAAGACATCCGCCACGGCCAGGATTCGGGCCAGGATGGGGATCTGTTCGCCCTCCAGGCCCTCGAGGTAGCCGCCACCATCCCAGCGCTCATGGTGATGACGGATGCCGGAGCGCACCAGCTCTACGTCCGGCACGTCGCGCACGATCGCGTCGCCCAGCGCGACGTGCTGCTTGAAGATCTCGTACTCCTGGGGGGTCAGCCTGTCCGGCTTGCGCAGCAGAGTGTCGGGGATTCCGATCTTCCCGACATCATGCAGCAGCCCGGCCAGGTGAATCGTCTGGAGCTGCTCGGCGTCGATGCCGAGCCGTCTTGCGAGGAAGACCGCGTAGCGAGCGACGTCCTCGGAATGGCGCTTGGTATATCGGTCTTTTGTGTCGACCGCGATGACCAGGCCCTGCAGCACGTCAAAGCTGCCGGACGTGTGGGCAGTCTCCTCGGATACTCGCGCGACGCGGACTCCATCCCCGCCCGATGCCTTGGCTTCGCGCACGGCCAGCGCCCCGGCGGTGAGAAGCTCCGTGGCCGAGCCGGCATGCTCGGGGTAGACGCAGATCCCGACGCTTACCGAGATCGGGAGTGGCTCCGACTCTCCGAATTGGAGGGTGATCTCGGAGAGCGCATCCCGAACGCGCCCGACGGCCGCCAACATGTCGTCGCTGCCGGCATCGCTCAGGATCAATAGAAACTCGTCCGGGCCGTAGCGGGCAACATACGAGCCTGCGCCAGCCTCGGCGCGCACAAGATCCGCGACTCGGACCAGCACCTCGTCGCCGGCCGCGTGCCCGTGGGTGTCGTTGAGCAGTCGGAAGTTGTCGATGTCGATGAGCGACACGCCGAGTCGTCCGTCCGCCAGGCGCATGGCCTCGATCCGCTCCACGAGGTCGCCGACCACGGCGCCATGATTCAGCAGCCCGGTGAGCGGGTCGAGGCGCTCAGCCTCGAGCAGCCGTGCGTGCTGACGGGAGATGCGGCGCTGCGCGGATCGGAATACCGCGAACAGGATCGCCGCAAGGAAGACCGAGGCGGTGATGGTGACCAGCACCACGTCCGCGCGTGCAGCATCAATGCGCGCCAGCAGAGGCCCGGCGTCACGCCACATGGCGACGACCCCCAGCGTCTGCTGGGTGTCGGAGAGGACCGGCAGATACTCCCGCACGACGTGGGTGGCGGTCAGCGCACTCGATTCGACGTCTGTCGCTTGCGAGCTGTCCACCATGGCGACCGATGGGACACCACCCAACGCCTCGCGCATCCCGGCCGAGATCGGCGGGCGGGCGCCGCGGTCGCCACCGCCGGAGCTGGCGATGATCGTTCCGTCAAGGGCGCGGAGCTCGACCCGCAGGATCTCGTCCTGGGCGATCAACGCGGCCAACTTGCCCTCCAGGTCGGTCGCGCGCGGGGCGCTCACAACTCCGGTCAGGTCTGAGCGGGCCACGTTGCTGTTGACGAACAGCGCTACCAGCGAGCGGTCCCGCGAGACGACTGCCGCCAGCGTCGTGCTCGAGAGGTGCATTGAGGTGACTGTCACCAGGGCCACGGCGGTCATCCCGATGAACATCAGGAAGATGCCAAAGACGAGGCCGAGCACCATCGGACGCCGGCCGGCCCGAGGTGCGGTCGAAGTGGATGCACGCAACATGTGCCCCGGACGATAGGAAGGGGGTCGTTCGGGGTCGATAGGACCATCGGGCTAATCAGGCGGCCGGGCGTCGCTCCCGGTAGGCGGCCATCAGCCGGTCCTGTTCCCCCGCGGCAAGGTAGCGGACGGCCTCGCGCATCGTGACCCCCGAAGCCCGATGCGTCCGTGGAGCGAGCCACGCGACCACTTGGTTCGGGCGCCGCTTGCCCACCTCGCGCAGCACCCAGCCGATCGCCTTGCGGATGAAGAACTCCTTCTCCTCGAGCATCGCGTCGGCCCGACGCAGGAACGGGGCGAGGTCCGCACCGTCGCGCAGCGGCAGCAGCTCCGCCAGGAGCGAGCTGCGGCGGATCCAGAAGTCGGGATCGGTTGCCCAACGGTCCAGCACGGCGGTCGTCTCCGCCGGCTGGCGAACGGCGATGCCGCCGGCGACATGGGCGGCGAGGCCGTCCACGAGCGCCCAGGTGAGCGACTCGCGCAGCAGCCGCTCGACCAGGGGCAGATCAGCCGTGCTCAGCAGCTTAGGGTGCAGCTCGAGCAGCGCCACTGCGGCCAAGCGTCGCTCGTGGATCGGCGGCTCCCAGAGTGCCTCGACCAGCGGCACGAGGCGGCCGTGCGTCAACGGAGTCGCGCCTTTCACGTACGCCTTGATCACCCGGCGAATCTCCCAGACGGTCGCGCCCAGGAACTCCAGCTCGCTCTTGAGGTAGCGCTTCTCCTGCTCCGCCCGTTCGGGCCGGGCGACGGCGCGAAGTTCGTCCGTCAGGAGGTCGGCGA
>JAOUHE010000061.1 GCA_029865285.1 Chloroflexota bacterium | reverse complement strand
TAGACGCCCTTCAGCGGCCCGCCGCCGCCGACCGCCGTGCCGGCCACGCCGCTCCACCCCAGCTCGCCATCGACGGAGAGGCCGACGGTCAGGGTCGCCAGGCCATAGGTCACCTTTGCGCGGTCGATCGCCGCCTGGAGGGCGGCCGCGTCCTCTTCGGTGACATCGGTGAGTGCGGGCGGGCGCGTCGTCCCACTCCCGATGATCCCCGGGGAGCGCGAAATCGGTGGGTCCGAGGGCTCGGGCGCCACCGATCGTACGGCGGGCGATGACGCCACGGCTCCGGCCGGCGCGATCGTCCCAGGGGCTAGCGCAAGGCTGGCGGCCGCCACCACCACGAAGGCGGCGGCGGCACCGGTCAAGCGGCGCAGCGGTCGTCGCATCGATCAAGCATATCGGTCTGTAGCATTACGAGCCGATGCTCAAACCTCGCGGCGGCTTCATCGCGCTCTCCGTCCGGAACTACCGGCTTTACTGGAGCGGCCAGATCGTCAGCCTGGTCGGCACCTGGATGCAGTCGGTCAGCCAGCCGTGGCTGGTCCTGCTGCTGGGCGGCAGCCCCATTCAGCTGGGCATCGTGTTGGCCCTGCAGTTCGCCCCGTCGATGGTGCTCGCCCCGCTGGGCGGGGTCATCGCCGACCGTGTCGACAAGCGGCGCCTGCTGATGGTCACCCAGTCGGTCGCCATGCTCCAGGCGGTGGCCCTGTTTGCGCTCACGGCGACCGATGTGGTCCAGATCTGGCACGTCATGCTGCTCGCGCTTGCCCTCGGGTTCGTGAACGCGGTGGACATGCCGGTTCGCCAGTCGTTCGCCGCCGACCTCGTGTCGCGGGAGCAGCTGATGGGTGCGATCACCCTCAACTCAGCCAGCTTCAACCTGGCGCGCGTGCTCGGCCCCGCGGTGGCCGGTGTGACCCTCGCCGTCTTCGGGCCGGCCTTCAACTTCGCGGTCAACGCGGCGAGCTACGGCGGCGTGCTGACCGCCCTGTGGCGCATGGATCCGCGCGAGATCCGGCGATCGCAGCGACCCGAGCGGCATCCGTCGGTCCGGTCGAGCCTGGCCGAGGGGATCCGCTACGCGGTCCGGATTCCGACCGTGCTGTGGCCGCTCGTCCTGCTGGGCGGTATCAGCCTCTTCGGCTTCAACTTCCAGATCCTCCTGCCGCTTTTCGCCCGCCTGACGCTCGCGATCCAGGCCGATGGCTACGGCGCCCTCTTCGCGGCGATGGGCCTCGGCTCGCTGATCGGCTCGCTGTCACTCGCCTTCATCGGAACGCGGCGTCCACTCCTCGGCTTCATCCTCGGTGGGGGCGTGGGGTTCGTCGTTTTCGAAGCCCTGCTCGGCGTGTCGCGGAGCCCATTCTTGGTCTACCCGCTGGTCATGCTGGTCGGCCTGTCGTCGATGCTGATGATCAACAGCATCAACGTCATGGTGCAGCAGAACGTCCCGGACGAGTTGCGGGGCCGGGTGATGGCCCTGTATGTGACCGTCTTCGCCGGCGCGTCGCCGATCGGTGGCATCTTCATCGGGGTGGTGGCAGAGCTGTGGGATCCTCCCGCCGGCTTCCTGCTGGGCGCCGGGCTGTCCACGATCTTCCTGGCGCTGATCGCCTGGCAGCTGCTCTTCCTGGGCAAGGGCCGGACCGATGAGGCCGCGCCAGCGACCCCCGCTCCCGCGTGACGCTCGCCCACGCTCCCGTACCGAGACCTGCGCCGCCGGCCCGCCCCGGCCTCACGCTCGCCCTGCTCTCGATGTCGCACGCCGTGATTCACGCCCAGTCGGCGCTGATGCCGCTGATCTACCCGATCGTGATCGTGCAGTTCGCGCTCGATGCGCGTGACATTGGCCTCTTCATTGGGGTGACCACCGCCGTCGGTGGCTCGATGCAGCTGCTGTACGGCTTCCTCACCCGGGTCGTGGCACGCCCTGCCCTGCTGGCCGGTGGGCAGTTGGTCTTCGGGACCGGGCTGATGCTCGGGGGGCTGGCCACCTCCATCGGTCAGTTGTTGTCGGCCGTCTCACTGGCGCGAATCGGGGCAAGCCCGCAGCACGTGGTCGGCAACGCCCTGCTGTCGGACCTCTACCCGAAGGAGCGCCGCGGCTTCGCGATCAGCGCCCATATCAGTGGCGGCAATGTCGGCACCGTGCTGGTCCCGTTCGTAGGGCTGGCGTTGATCTCGGCGGTCGGCTGGCAGGCGACGCTGGCGCTCTTCGGTCTCCCGGCGCTGCTGATGGGCATGCTGATTGCGCTGCGTGTGCGCGAGGACAGCCGCTCGTACCGCTCCGCCGCGCGTGACGCCGGCACGGTGCGTGGCCAATTCGGCGACGTGCTGGGTCGCCGCGATCTGCGCCTGATCTTGGGCGCCTCGCAGGTGGCGGCCGGCGGGCGCGGCCTCGACATCGTGGCGCCGTTCATGCTCCTCTACCTGCGCGGTCCACTCGGGATCGGGGAGGGGACGACCGCGATTCTGTACGCGCTGCTGCTGATCGGGGCCGTCGTGGGCCCGATCCTCGCCGGCTGGCTTTCCGACCGATTCGGCCGCCGCCGGACCCTGGTCATCTACTACCTGTTGTCGGCCGTCGGGATCCTGGCATTCCTGGCCGCAGGCTCGAACCTGGCGCTGCTGGTGCCGCTGCTGCTCCCATTCGGCACCGCGGTCTTCAGCGAGTCGCCGGTGCTCCAGGCGTTCCTTGCAGATCGCGCCACCGGGCCCACGCGCGACGTGGCGTTCAGTGTCTATTTCACCTTCGCGTTCGGTATCGGGGCCCTCTGGGCGTTCGTGATCGGGAACGTGGTGGCGACCTGGGGCTACCCGGTCGCGTTCGTCATCATGGCCGGCAGCTACATCGGCGCCGCGCTCCTGGTGGGGTTGGTGCGGGAGGGACCGATGGCGGGAGCCGCCCCCGCCGCGTAGGGGTGCCACCCAGCCCGGGGCGGATACCACGTCACGTGGTTCAACGACGCGTGGCGGCCCGAAATAGGCCTCTGCGCAGCGGAAATTGGTGCCCGCCACCACGCAGAGTGGTAGCCGTGACCAGGAACCGGTCCGTGGACCCCGCGACGCGTCAATGAACCACGTGACGTGGTAACCGGCTGGTACGCGGTCGGTACGCGCCCGTGTCGATCATGGATGCATGGACCAGTTTCGGCAGCGCCCGGCAGGCATCGGGCGAGCACGGTCGCGCTACCTCGCCACCGCGTTCGGGCGCGAGCTGCGAGTGGCGCGCATGACTGCCGGATTGACGCAGCGGAAACTGGCTGGGCTGGCCGGGCTGAGCCAGCAGGAGGCCAGCAAGGCCGAGAAGGGCGCGACCGACCTCTCTCTCGAGGCGCGCTGCCGGCTCGCCGCCGCCGCGGGGCACGAGCTGAGTTTGCGCCTGTACCCGATCGCCACGGTCCGGTTGCGGGACTCCGGGCAGTTGGGCATCGCGCAGGCGATCGTGGCTGTCGCGCACCCGGCCTGGAGGGCGGCGCTCGAGGTCCCGGTGGCGGACGGCGACCGACGAGCAGCGGACCTTGTCCTGGCAGGCGGCAAGGAGATCATTCACATCGAGATCGAGCGCGCCCTCGTCGATTTCCAGGCACAGCTCAGGTCCGCCCAGCTGAAGCGCGAGACACTTGCGGCGCATGAAGGTCGACCGATCAGGCTGGTCCTGGCCGTCCCCGACACGCGGGCGAGCCGCGCTCGGGTAGCGCCCTTCGCGGACTTGATTGCGCGGACGTTGCCGGCTGGGTCGGCCGCCACATGGCGAGCAATCCGCGACGGCCAGCCGCTCGGCGGTGACGGCATCCTCTTCGTTCGAGCACCCACGCGAGGCTAGAATCCCCGCCATGGCCACCGACCACGAGCGCATCGAGCCGGCCGCGGAAGCGGCAACCATCGAGAACCTGCTGCGCGAGGAGCGGACCTTCGCCCCGCCCGCGGCCTTCGTGGCCGCCGCAACGGCCCACGACCCCGACATCTACGCCCGCACCGCCACCGACGAAGGATTTCGGGCCTTCTGGGCTCAGGAAGCGAAGCGGATCGACTGGATCGAGCCCTGGACCGAGCTGCTCGACTGGCAGCTCCCCTACGCAAAGTGGTTCGTCGGCGGCAAGCTCAATATCAGCGCCAACTGCCTCGACCGGCACGTCGCCAACGGCCTGGGCGGGAAGGTCGCCTACTACTGGGAAGGCGAGCCGGGCGACTCCCGCACGCTGACCTACGCACAGCTCCTCGAAGAGACCTGCCGGATGGCCAACGCCCTGCGCTCCCTGGGCGTGAAGAAGGGCGACAAGGTCGCCATCTACATGCCGATGATCCCCGAGCTCCCGATCGCGATGCTCGCCTGCGCCCGCATCGGGGCGCCCCATTCCGTCGTCTTCGGCGGCTTCAGCGCCGATGCGCTGGCCGGCCGGATCGACGACGCCCAGTGCACGACCGTGATCACCGCCGACGGCGGCTATCGCAAGGGCGCCGCGGTGCACCTCAAGGCGAGCGCCGATGACGCGATGAACAGAAGTCCATCGGTCAAGCACTGTGTCGTGGTCAGGCGCACGGGCGACCCCGTCGACTGGAATCCAGACCGGGACCACTGGTGGCACGAGCTGACCGCCGCCCAGCCGACCACCGCCGAGCCGGAGCCGATGGACTCCGAGGATCTCCTCTACCTGCTGTACACCAGCGGGACGACCGCCAAGCCCAAGGGGATCATGCACACCACCGGCGGGTACCTGGTCGGCACCGCCACCACGCATCGGCTCATCTTCGATATCAAGCCCGAGGACGTGTACTGGTGCATGGCCGATATCGGCTGGGTGACCGGACACAGTTACATCGTCTACGGGCCGCTCGCCAATGCCACCACCGGGATCATCTACGAGGGCGCCATCGACTTCCCGGAGAAGGACCGATGGGCCCAGATCGCGGCGAAGTACCGCGCCACCATCCTGTACACCGCCCCGACCGCCATCCGCGCCCTGATGAAGTACGGCCACGACGAGTTCGCGCGTGACGACCTGTCGTCCCTCCGGCTGCTCGGCTCAGTCGGCGAGCCGATCAACCCCGAGGCGTGGGCCTGGTACTGGAAGTACATCGGCGGCGAGCGCTGCCCGGTCGTCGACACCTGGTGGCAGACCGAGACCGGCATGATCCTGATCACGCCGCTGCCGGGGATCACCACCACCAAGCCCGGGAGCGCCACCTTCCCGTTCCCGGGGATCAAGGCCGGCGTCGTTGACGAGGCAGGCAACTCGGTCCCGCTGGGCGGTGGCGGGTACCTCGTCCTGGAGCGCCCGTGGCCGGCCATGCTGCGCGGCATCTACGGCGACCACGACCGCTACGTCGAGACCTACTGGAGCCGCTACCCCGGCCGCTACTTCGCCGGCGACGGCTGCAAGCGCGACGACGAGGGCTACTACTGGCTGCTCGGCCGGGTCGATGACGTGATGAACGTGTCGGGGCATCGCATCAGCACGACCGAGGTGGAATCGGCGCTCGTGTCACACCCGGCGGTTGCCGAGGCGGCGGTGGTCGGCCGCACCGACCCGATCACCGGACAGGCGATCTTCTCCTACGTGATCCTGCGCTCCGGCTTCGAGGCCTCCGATGCGCTCGGCGCGGACCTGCGGGAGCACGTCTCCGAGGTGATCGGCAAGCTGGCACGGCCCAAGCAGATCATGTTCACCCCGGACCTGCCCAAGACCCGATCGGGCAAGATCATGCGGCGGCTCCTGCGCGACGTGGCCGAGCAGCGGGCGCTGGGTGACGTGACCACCCTGGCGGACGCCGGGATCGTGGCCACCATCCGCGAGCAGTCAGGCCGCGGCGAGGACTGACCACTTTGCTACGATGCGCCCCGTGAACATCACCCGCACCCAGAAAGCCATCATCGCCACGGTCGCCGGCGTCGGCTGGCTCGCCTACATGATCGTCGGGCTGCAGCTGATCGACGCCATCATCCCGACCAACCACGGGGCTGGGCCGGAGGGGCTCGCCGCCTTCATCGGGCTGGTGTCGGGCGTCTTCGTGGCCGGTATCGTGATGTGGGCCGCCTCCGACTGACCTCTGAATCCCCCCGGAGACCGATACGCCGCGCCCGCCGCGCGGCGGTTGTGCGTCTGCCCCGATCCGGGTGATGGGGCTCGGCTGTCCCCTCTCCCCGACCGTTTACCGCGTGGCGTAGTTCATCAGCGCTTGCGGGCATGCCCGCTGGTCGCGTTACCACGTGGAGTAGTACATCAGCACTTGGGCAGCCTGTCGCGCGTCGTCGCACCCAGTCACGTAGTGCGGCGACGCCCCGCGTGCGCCATCGGGCCGCATACGCGCTGTTGAACCACGTCACGTGGTAGCGCGGCTGCATCCGAGCCTGCCGGCACGCCACGGCCGCATCAGGTAGAACCTGCCAGGGTGACCTCTCCGGGACCGATGCGCCGCGCGCACCGCGCGGCATTCCTGCTTCGCTAGCGGTCCGGGTGCTGGCGATCCACCCCGGGGCGCAGCAGCCGCTCGTACAGCCCCGGGCGCCGATCGGCGATCGTGTCCCACTCGTGCTCGCCGGGACGCCGGCGCACGTGCGTGACGCGCGCGGCCTCCGGGTCGATCTCCCCGATGATCATCTCCTCGTCGGTGTCGCCCGCCATCGCCATCTGGTTGCCGTCGTAGTCGATCAGCAGCGACCGGCCGATGAACGTCACGTCGCGCTCCGTCCCGACCCGATCGGCGGCGAGCAGGTAGCAGTGATTCTCGGCCGCGCGCGCCGGGGCGAAGATTCCCGGGTGGAAGTTCACGCCGACCGGCCAGTTGGTCGGCAGCGCGATCAGGTCGGCCCCCTCCAGGGCGCAGACGCGGGCTGCCTCGGGGAAGCGCAGGTCATAGCAGATCAGGACGCCGAGCCGCAGGCCGGCGACCTCGACCACCCACGGGGCGTCGGGACCGGGCGTGGCGAATCGGTCGACGCCCAGGAAGGGGAGGTGCATCTTGCGGTACTTGAAGCGGCGCCCGTCTGGCGCCATCACCAGTGCCGAGTTGAAGATCTCGTCAGCCTCGGCCTCGAGTGTCCCGCACACGACGGTGATCGCCAGCTTGGCCGCCATGCCGGCCAGGAACTCGGCCGCCACCACTCCGGCCCGACGGGCAACCGGGAGCGCCTCGTCGAGCGATTTGAAGGCATAGCCGGTGGTGGCCGCCTCCGGCAGCACGACAAGCTTCGCCCCGGCCTGGGCCGCATCGACCACCCAGCGCTCGATGCGCTCGAGGTTGCGATCGACCTCCCCGAGCTGCGGATCGATCTGGCAGGCCGCCACCTTCACCGTCGGCATCGGTCTCTCCTTCGCGCTACCCTACGCCGGGCCATCTTACGCGGCCCACAGCCCCGACAGGAGATGACGAATGTCCGATGTGCCGTTGGCCAGCCTCTCGGACTTCGATTTCTGGATCGGCGAAGGGGATCTGTCGTGGTCCAACCGAGCTCACGAAGTGCACGGGCGCACGTTATCTCCAAGGTGGTGAGCGAACGCGTGATCTCCTGGGAGACGGTCTGGGCGGTCAGCTATCGGCGAGCGGCCGGAGCGTGAATCGCATCCTGCCCTTCGCCTTCGTCGGCCTGGGCCTGATCTGGGGCTCCTCGTTCCTGTGGATCAAGATCGGGATTGAGGAGATGGACCCCGCCACGCTGGTGGCCTACCGGCTCACCGTTGCGGCGGCTGCCATGCTGCTCTACCTGCGTGTGACCGGGCAGCGGATCTCGCTGCAACCGCGTCAACTGGCGCCGCTGGCAGTCCTCGGCCTGATCGCCACGTCGCTGCCGATCTTCCTCATCAGCTGGGGCGAGCAGTACATCGACTCGGGGACGGCCGCCGTCCTCAATTCGCTGGTGCCGATCTTCAGCCTGATCATCGCGGGCGTGATCCTGCACGTCGAGTCGGTCACCCTGTTGCGAGTCGTCGGTGTCCTCACCGGGTTCGCCGGCACTGCCTTGCTTGCCTCGCGCGAGTTCGCGGCTCGCGGCGATGCCCTCGCCCTTCTCGGAGCCGCCGCGGTCGTCGTCGCGTCCATCTCGTACGCCCTCGGCGGAATCTACTCGCGGTCCCGGATCCAGGGGACGCCGAGGTACGTGGTGGCTGGCGGCAACCTGACCTTCGGCGCGATCTACATGTGGATCTACGTGCTCGTCACCGGTGCTGACCCGGCGCTCCCGACGCACCTCGGCAGCATCATTGCGGTGCTGTGGCTGGGGCTGCTCGGCTCGTTCTTCGCCTTCATCCTGTACTACTACCTGTTGACGCACCTCGAGGCGACCGTGGCCGTCATGGTCACGTACCTCTTCCCGGTCGTGGGCGTGGCGCTGGGCGTCTTCTTCCTCGGCGAACATCTCGACGCGCGGCTGATCCTCGGCACCACGCTCGTCGTGGTGGGGATCGTGGTGGTGAGCCTTCGCTATGATCAGATCGTGAGGCGCTGGGCAGGCCTTCGGGCCAGATGACCGAACCACGCGACGACGAGCCGCAGGACGGGGACGACTCGACCACGCCCGGCTACCCGAACTGGCCCGAGCGCGATCTCCATGCCGGCGAGGCCGGCGACGCGACCGAGTCCGGAGAGCTAGATTCCGACCAGGATCAAGTCCCTCCCCCGAGCACCCAGGCAGGCGAGGCATCGACCGAATTCTCGGTCGATGCCCTCGAGCGCAGGGGTTGGGACGTGCGGCAGCACGGCGATCGGCGCCGGCCGACCACCGCCGAGCAGGCGGTTCCCTGGCTGATCGGGCTCATCCTGGCCCTGACGGGCATGGTGATCGTGCTGGTGGCACTCATCTTCGTCGGGCCGGACGGGACCGGCATCGGGCAGTCTGCGACGCCGACGATGGAGCCATCGGTCTCGATCTCGATCCAGCCGACTGCTTCGCCGACGGCCGTCCCGACCGAGGCGCCGACCGCGACCCCGACGCCGCCACCGACGTACGGGGCGCTTGAGATGGCCTACCTGAACCGGGCGACCGCGGCGGCACCGGTCTCGCTGCTGCGACGCGACTTCAGCACCACGACCGATCCGACCACCGTGGCGCAGGCCGCGCAGGGCGTCACGGCCTACAGCTGGGCGCCGGATGGGCGCAACGGCGCCGCGATCATCGTCGGCCGTGCGGTGGCCCTCACCCCGGGCGAAGATTCTCGTGCGCTGGCAGATTCGGTCAACGCCATCGCCTTCGGCCTCGACTCGGCCACCG
The DNA here is from genome assembly GCA_029865285.1 of Chloroflexota bacterium. Classification (GTDB taxonomy): domain Bacteria; phylum Chloroflexota; class Limnocylindria; order QHBO01; family QHBO01; genus CF-167. The sequence continues at coordinate 69 of JAOUHE010000061.1, read as the reverse complement.
TCTTCGCCATGCGGGTCGCGCGCAACGGCGCCAACGACGACGCGACGCTGCTCGGGATCGACTTCGCCA
>JAOUHE010000225.1 GCA_029865285.1 Chloroflexota bacterium | reverse complement strand
GGGCTCGAGGCGACGATGGCCCGGCTCGATGCTGAGGCCGCAGCGGCGGTGGTCCGCCCGTCACGCATCCCGACGACCGCCGAGGCACGCGCCTACCTCGAGTCGCTGGCGGAGCTGTGGTCGAAGACGTCGGATGCCGGCCGGCACGCGATCGCGGAGGCCGTGTTCGAACGGATCGACGTCCTTGGGGTGACCGACTACACCTTCACGCTAACCGCTCACGCAAAGGCGCGAGGCTGGGACGCGGCCTTCGGGGGCGGCGTCGTCAGCGTGCAAGAAGGTCAGTCTGGTCGGGGCGAGAGGATTTGAACCTCCGACCTCATCGTCCCGAACGATGCGCGCTACCTAACTGCGCCACGCCCCGACCGAGCCATCGGGTACCGATGGGAGCCGCAGTCTAGCAGCGCTCCTCGCTAACCGTCGATCGCGGCAAGGGCGTCCACGGCGAGCCGCTCCCATTCCGCGGCGTAGGCGACCGACACCACCACCCAGGCCTTTATCGGGCGACCCCGTCCGGATGGATCGAAGAGGTGCGCGCCGGGCAGTCGCAGCGCAGCGGCGTGCGCATCGCCGTCGAGCTTGAAGACCATCGCATCCCCGTACAGACCGGCCAGCGCCTTACCGTCGAGTTTGAGCGTGGGCATGCCGAACATGCCGCTCGTCTTCGCGCCCCGTGCCGCGAGGCGCGCGGCGACCTGCTCGTAGTGTCGCATGGCCTCGGGGGAGGCCTGCGGATGGTCCATCGGTCAGGACTCCAGGATCCGCTTGAGGGTGTCGAGGTTGCGGACCTCGCTGTCCATGGTGGCCTGCACGGCGCGCCCCATCAGGAGGCTCTTCCAGCCAGTGAGCGTCGCCTCCAGCCAGAAGGTGACGGTCGTCTGGTCGCCATCCAAGGCGAACCGATACTCCCCGTTCGGCCGCACCGGCCCGGCTATGGCTCGGAAGGCGATCCTCTCGTTCGGCTGGAAGGCCGTGATCTCAAAGTCGGCCGCGATGCGGCGTCCGCCAGGTCCCTTGACCCCCTGCCGGTAGACGGCTCCGACGCCGATGCCCGACGCGTGTTGGATGTCAACGACCCCGGGGCGCCATTGGCGGGCGTTCCCACCGTCCGCCACGAAGGCGAAGACCTCGTCGATTGGCCGCTTGATGGTGACCGAGTGCTGCGCCGATGGCATCGCCTAACCCTCTATCGCCTGCGTGAAACGTGAGAGTAGCGCGACGCGGAGATCGCCGACGCCCCCGTACACTGCGCCGCATGGCTCGCTTTGAGGAGACCGATCGGCGCCTGATCGGCCTGACCCTGATCGTGAAGCTGGGCGTCCTGCTGGCCGGTGCGCTGGCGTACGTCATCTTCACCAATGGCACCATCTCCTGGCCGCACGGGGCGCTGGAACTGTGGAGCCGCTGGGACGCGCCGCACTACCTGGACCTGGTCGTCTTCGGCTACCGCGGCGCCGATGCGGGCGACCTGGTGGGACCGAACGGGTATCGGTCCATCTACCCCGGTGACCTTCCGCTGTACATCGTCTTCTTCCCGCTCTTCCCGTGGCTGGCGACGATCGTGAATGCGGCGTTGAATGACCCGCTGGTGAGCGCATTCGTCGTGGCGACGGCCGCCTCGCTCTTCGTCGCGCCGCTCATGTACCGGCTGGTGCGCCACGACGAGGGACCCACCGTGGCGATGCGCTCGGCGTGGTTCCTGCTCATCTTTCCGACCGCCTACTTCCTGCACATCCCGTACACCGAGGCGCTCTTCATGGCGCTGGTGCTCGGCTCGTTCCTGGCGGCACGGACGGAGCGGTGGTGGCTGGCTGGCCTCCTCGGGGGGCTCGCCGCCATGACAAGGGTGAATGGCCTGATCCTCATTCCGGCCCTGGCTGCCGAAGCCGCCTGGCAGTGGCTGCAGCGTCCGCCGGAGGAGCGACGGCTCCGCCCGGAATGGCTGGCGATCGGCCTGGTCGGGGTCGGGTTCGGCGTCTACCTGGGGCTCAACCAGGTCGTCTACGGTGACGCGCTCACCTTCATGCGGATCCAGAACGAGCACTGGTTCAAGTCACTCGCCCCACCGTGGCAGGGGATCGCGTCGGTCTGGGGCTGGATCTCGAACAAGAACCCGGATACGGCGCTGATGATCGGCTGGATGGAGCTGCTCTTCATCGGCATCGGCCTGGCAGGGACCGTGCATGCCGCTTTCCGGTTGCGGCCATTCATGTTCGCGTGGATGGCCGGCAACTGGATCCTGTTCGTCTCCACCTCGTTCGTGATGAGCGTGCCGCGCTACTCGTTGACCCTCTTCCCGCTCTTCGTGTCGCTGGGGTTGCTGGCGGAACGTCGCTGGGTGCTGGTCACGCTGTCGGCGGTCAGCCTGGCGGCGATGGCGTACTTCGCAGGCCGCTTCGCGGTCGGTTGGTGGGCCTTCTGATGACCGGACCGATGCGCGCGCTGGCTGCAGTCTCGACCCTTGGCCTGCTGCTGGTCGCGTGCGCGCCGGCGGGCAGTGGATCGCGCGTTGGGCTCGGGACCGATGGTGGCGCGATCGCCTGGGGCGAAGGCGATTACGGCGTCGTGCTGATCCACGACTCCGGCACCGATGCGGGTGCCTGGGACGCCGTTGCGCTGGCGATGGCCGAACAGGGGATGACGGCGCTTGCGCCGGATGGGACTCACGACGCCGCCGTGCGAGCGGCGATCGGGTATCTGCGGGATGAG
>JAOUHE010000060.1 GCA_029865285.1 Chloroflexota bacterium | reverse complement strand
TCCGGACGACGCGCGGCTGGCGATCGAGCACGGCGCGGCGGGGATCGGGGTAAGCAACCACGGCGGCCGGCAGCTCGATGCGGCCATCTCCAGCCTCGACGCGCTGCCGCCGGTCGTCGAAGCGGTCGCCGGTCGCGTACCCGTGCTGCTCGACGGTGGCGTGCGGCGCGGGACCGATGCGCTCATCGCCCTGGCGCTCGGCGCCACGGCGGTGGGGATCGGGCGTCCGGTGCTGTGGGGGCTTGCCGTGGACGGCGAGGCCGGGGTGGGTGCCGTGCTCGACCTGCTCACCGCTGAGCTGGGACTGGCGATGGCGCTGAGTGGGACGCGCTCGATCGCCGATCTGTCCCCGGAGCTCGTGGTTTGAGCACAGGCACACGCCGACAAGCCGCTGACCAGCGCTTCAAATGGGGCATTGCCACGGGGGCGGATGGCGTAGGCTAGGCCGCCACGGACCGGTACGAAGCCGGGCTCGTTCCCGCAGTGAGGTGGCAGTCGAAATGGGCATCCGTCGCAATCACGATTCTCACGCGGGTGGCCGCACCTCGCTGGTGCTCGTCGCCCTCCTCGCGCTCGTCGTCAGCGCCTGTGGCACCTCTAGTCCCAGCGACAGCGGTTCCGGGAAGGTGAAGGTGTTCGGAGCCTTCGCCACCCAGATCGAGGAACCCTGGGATGGTGTGATTCACGCCGCGCTGGAGGCCGAGAAGGCCGCGGGCCGGATCGATTACACCTTCGCGGATGACATCGGCTACGCCGGGGACATGGAGCGCGTGCTGCGCCAGACTTCCGAGGAGGAGAAGCCGGACATCATCTTCGGCGACGCGTTCGGCAACGAGGAGGCGGTGCGTGCCGTCGCCGCCGACTTCCCGGACATCGCCTTCGTCTTCGGGTCGGGCGGCGGCCCCGCCGAGCCGAACTTCTCCGTCTTCGACAACTGGATCCACGAGCCCGCCTACCTGGCCGGAATGCTCGCCGGCGGCATCACGCAGACCAACGTCATCGGCGTCGTCGGTGGCATTCCCGTGCCGGAGGTCAACCGAATCGTCAACGCCTTCATCGCCGGCGCCCAGGCGACGAACCCCGCCGTGGAGGTGAAGGTCACCTTCATCAACAGCTGGTTCGACCCAGGTGCGGCGAAGGAAGCGGCGCTGGCGCAGGTTGGAGCCGATGCGGACGTGCTGTACGCCGAGCGGTTTGGCGTGATCGAGGCCGCCCAGGAGAATGACCTGGTCGCCATCGGCAACATGAGCGACCAGAAGGCTCTGGCCCCGGCCAATGTCGTCACCAGCGTGACCTGGAACATGGGGCCAACCGTGAAGTACGTCATCGACCAGGTGATGGCCGGCTCATATACGAGCCAGGACCTGAAGGACTTCTCCATGGTCGGGAAGGGCGGCGCGGCGCTCGCTGAGATCAACACCGACGTGCCGGGCGGGCTGCCCGAGGGGCTCGTCGCCGATGTCCAGGCACGCGAGGCAGAGATCAAGGCCGGGACCTTCCGTGTCGACATCAACGAGGGCCAGCCGCCGGGCTCCACCATCGCGGGCGGCTGACCTCCGCGGGCGCCCGGAGCGGACGACCTGGTGATGGCCGGCGTGCCCGGCAGCGCGCCGGCCCTCGAGCTGCGCGGCATCACGAAGCGATTCGGGGACCTCGTCGCCAACCGAAGTGTTGACTTCGACGTCGTTGGCGGCGAGGTCCACGCGCTGCTCGGAGAGAACGGCGCCGGCAAGACGACGGTGATGCGGATCGCCTACGGGCTGACGCACCCCGACGCCGGCAGCGTCCTCGTCGAAGGGCACGAGGTGGCGATCCGTTCTCCCCGGGACGCCATCGCGGCCGGGATCGGGATGGTCACGCAGCACTTCTCCCTGGTAGGACCGATGTCGGTGGCAGAGAACCTCGCACTCGGGCGCGCTTCAGGGCTGCGGCTCGACCTGGATGCAGCCCGTCGCCGAGCTGTACACGCGGCGGAGCGATTCGGGATCCGGGTCGATCCGGATGCCAGGGTGGCTGACCTGTCCGTCGGAGAGCAACAGCGCGTCGAGATCCTCAAGGCGCTTGCCCGCGACTGCCGAATCCTGATCCTGGATGAGCCGACCGCGGTCCTCGTCCCTGCCGAGATCGAGGCGCTCTTCGCCACGCTCCGATCGCTCCTCGAAGAAGGGTTGTCGGTGGTCTTCATCAGCCACAAGCTGGGGGAGGTGCGAGCGATCAGCAACCGGGTCAGCGTGCTGCGCCAGGGGCAGATGATCGGCACGGTGGCGGGATCGACCGACGAGCGGGAGCTGGCACGCATGATGGTGGGCCGGCCGATGCTCGGCGTCGAGCGGTCGGCGGGCGCGCCGGCCCCGTCCGAGGCGGAGCCGGTGCTGCGCATCCGCGATCTGCGCGTAGACGGAGCCCACGGCCGCCCATCAGTCGAGGACGTTTCCCTCGGGGTCCGCGGCGGAGAGATTCTCGGCGTTGCGGGCGTCTCCGGCAACGGCCAGACGGAGCTCATGGCGGTCTTGTCGGGGATGCGAAGGCCGGTCGCCGGAACGGTCAGCGTCGGTGACCTCGACCTGACCGGTGCCGACCCACGACAGATGACCGCGGCCCGCGTCGGGCGCATCCCCGAGGACCGCCACGCGAGTCTCATCCCCGACCTTTCGGTCGCCTACAACCTGGTGATGGAGCGCCTCGACGACTTTCGTCACAGCGGTCGCATCGATGAACGCGCCATCCGCGCCCACGCCGACGAGTTGATCGCCCGTTTCGACATCCGTGCCTCGCCCGATGATCGGGTGGCGGCCCTGTCGGGCGGCAATATCCAGAAGGTCCTCCTGGCGCGGGTGCTGTCCCGCGACCCACGGGTCCTCGTCGTTTCGCAGCCGACGCGCGGGCTGGATGTCGGCGCGACCGAGTACGTGCGGTCGCAGCTGCTGGCACGGCGAGCCGATGGGGCGGCGGTGTTGCTCGTTTCGGAGGACCTTGACGAGCTGCTTGCCCTTGCAGACCGGCTCATCGTTCTCTACGAGGGGCGCATCGTCGGCGAGATGAGCGCGCAAGAGGCCGACCGCGAGCAGCTCGGGATGCTCATGGCCGGTCGGGGCCGGAACCCGTGATGAGGCTGTCATCGATCAGCACCCGCTACCCCGTGTCGCCGTGGTCGACGCCGGCGCTGGTGCTGTTCGCCATCGCCATCACATTCGTCATCACCGCCGGGCCGATCCTCCTCGCGGGAGCCAACCCGATCGCCGCATATGCCGAGTTCGTGGTCATTCCGCTGACCTCGCAGTTCACTCTCCTCGAGGTGCTCGTTTCTGCCACACCGATCCTGTTTACCGGTGCCGCGGTGGCCATCGCCTTCCGCGCCGGCTACTGGAACATCGGCGCCGAGGGTCAGCTCCTGTTGGGGGCCATCGCAGCGGCCGGGGTCGGGACCACGGTGGGCGACCTCCCCGGCATCGTCGCGCTGCCCGCCATGCTCCTCGGCGGTGCGATCGCCGGCGCGGCGTGGGCGCTGCTGCCGGCTCTCCTCCGCGTGCGATTCGGGATCGACGAGGTGGTGACCACGCTGCTGCTCAACCCGGTGGCGCTGCTCCTTGTCAACGGACTGCTCCACGGCCCGTGGCGCGATCCGGTGACCGGCTTCCCTGAGTCGCCGCGCATCGCGGCCTCGGCCGAGTTCCCGGCGCTCATCGACAGGTCCCGGCTGCACCTTGGGTTCGTGATCGCCCTGGTCGTCATCGCCACCGCCTGGTACGTGATCGCGCGGACCCCGGCCGGTCTTCGCCTGCGTGCTGCGGGCCTCAGCCCGCACGGCGCCCGGTTTGCCGGGATCAACGTGTCCCGCACCCTGATCGTGGCTGCCCTGGCAAGTGGCGCGATCGCCGGACTCGCCGGGGTGAGCGAGGTCGCCGGCATCCAGCATCGGTTGACGAGCGGACTTTCTCCCGGCTACGGCTACACCGGGATCGTGGTTGCCACCCTCGGCACGCTCACCATGGGGGGCGTGGTGCTTGCCGCGCTGTTCCTGGGGGACCTGACGGTCGGCGCCAGCACTGCCGCACGATCGCTGGGCATTCCGTCACAACTCGGAGCCGTGGTGCAGGGGGTTCTGTTGCTCACGGTCGTCGCGTTGTTGACCCTTCGGCGCGGCAACTCGAGCCGACCCGTTGATGCCGGCCCGCCTGCCGGCGAGTCTGCCGAGCACGAGCCGGCGCCCACCGAGGGTGCGGTCACATGACGCTCCTCATCGACCTGCTGGCAGCCACCCTGCGCAATGCCACGCCGCTCGTGTACGGGACGGTTGGCGAGACCTACGCGGAGCGCGGCGGCGTCCTGAACCTCGGCATCGAGGGCACCATGTACGCGGGCGCGTTCGTCGGATTCGCGGCTGCCCTCGCAACCGGATCTCCACTCCTCGGCCTGGTGGCTGCGGTCGGTGTGGGGCTCCTCTCGGGCGCGGTCATGGCGCTGCTTACCGTCACCTTCGGGGCGAACCAGCACGTGTCGGGGATCGGCCTGACGATCGGCCTGATCGGCGCCTCGGAGTTTGCCAACCGGCTCATCTTCCGCGGCGGCGAGCTCCAGCGCATCGAGCCGATGCCGCTCATCAACCCGCTCCCCGACGTGGGTCCGGTCAGCGCCGTCTTCAGCCAGTACGGCCTGACCTGGGTCGCGTTCCTGCTGGTCGTCCCCCTGGCCTGGTGGGTGCTGCAGCGTTCGAGCTTTGGCCTGGAGATCCGCGCCGTGGGTGAGAACCCCGAGGCGGCCGACGCGGCGGGCGTCAGCGTTCCGCGTACCCGCTACCTGGCGCTCATGATCGGGGGCGCGCTGATGGCCGTCGGCGGCGCGTTCTTCACGCTCGCGCTGCTCGGCAGCTTCACCCTCGACATCATCGCCGGCCGCGGATGGGTCTGCATCGCCCTCGTCATCTTCGGAAGGTGGCGGATCGGCCGAGGGGTGGTCGGAGCCCTGCTCTTCTCGCTCATCTATTCGCTCCAGTTCAGGCTGCAGATCCTGCCCGGCTTCGGCGACCTGCCATTCGAGCTGCTGCTTGCCCTCCCGTACCTCGTCGTCATCGGCGCATTGGCCCTGTCGGGCCGCAACGTCGCGTACCCCGGCGCCTACCTGAAGCCATACCGCCGCAGCTGATCCCCCAAAGGAGGACCGATGGATACCGACCCGCGCGACAGCGAGTTCCTGGCACATGCCATCGCGGAGGCACGCATCGGACGTGCGGAGGGCGGGGTGCCCATTGGCGGTGCGCTGGTGGTCGACGGCGAGGTGGTGGCGGTCGGGCACAACCGACGCGTACAGCAGAACAGCGCCATTCGCCACGGCGAGACAGACGCGCTCGAGAACGCCGGCCGGCTGCCCGCATCGGTCTACCGGCGCGCCACCATGTACACGACCCTCTCGCCGTGTGACATGTGCACCGGCGCCATCCTGCTCTACGGCATCCCGCGAGTCGTCATGGGCGAGAACCGCACCTTCGTCGGGGGCGAGGACTACCTGCGCTCTCGTGGCGTCGAGGTGATCAACCTGGACTCGCAGGAATGCGTGGACCTGATGGACGAATTCATCGCCGCGCACCCGGAGGTCTGGAACGAGGACATCGGCGAGGAGTAGCTAGCCCTCGGGCGCCATCGGGATTCGGACGCCGCGTTCCCGCGCAACGTCCAGCGCTCGTTCGTAGCCGGCGTCGGCGTGGCGGATGACGCCCATCCCCGGGTCGGCGGTGAGCACCCGCTCCAGCCGCGCGGCCGCCTCGTCCGTCCCGTCGGCGACGATCACCATCCCCGCGTGCAAGGAGTACCCGATCCCGACGCCGCCCCCGTGATGGAAGCTGACCCACGTGGCGCCGGCGGCGGTGTTGAGCAGGGCGTTGAGGATCGGCCAGTCGGCGATCGCGTCGGACCCATCGCGCATCCCCTCGGTCTCGCGGTACGGAGAGGCGACTGATCCCGCGTCCAGGTGGTCGCGCCCGATCACGATGGGTGCCGCCAGCTCGCCCGACCGCACCATCTCGTTGATGCGCAGCCCCGCCTTCGCCCGCTCGCCGTAGCCGAGCCAGCAGATCCGCGCCGGCAGCCCCTGGAACGGCACCTTCTCCTCGGCCAGGCGCAGCCATCGGTGCAGGGAGGCGTCGTTCGGGAAGAGCTCGGCCAGGGCGGCATCGGTCTTGAGGATGTCGTTCGGGTCGCCCGACAGGGCGGCCCAGCGGAAGGGTCCCTTCCCCTCGCAGAAGAGCGGCCGGATGAAGGCCGGCACGAAGCCTGGGAAGTCGAAGGCATCGGTCACGCCGTTCTGGTGGGCGAACGTTCGGATGTTGTTCCCGTAGTCGAAGGTGACCGATCCGGACCGATGGAAGGCGAGCATCGCCCGCACGTGCTCGGCCATGGAGGCCAGCGAGCGGCGGGTGTACTCCGCGGGGTCGCGCTCGCGCAGCGCGAGCGCGTCTGCCAGACCGATGCCTCCCGGCACGTACCCGCCCAGCGGATCGTGGGCGGACGTCTGGTCGGTGACCAGGTCGGGGTGCCAGCCACGGCCGACCAGTTCGGGCTCCACGTCTGCTGCGTTAGCGATGAGCGCGATGCTGCGTGCCTCGCCGGCTGCGCGCCAGGCATCGACCTTGGCCACGGCAGTGTTCAGGTCACCTGACATCTCGTCGACGTAGCCCGCTCGCTGTCGCCGCTCCGCTCGGGCGGGGTCCACCTCGATGGCCAGGCACGCCCCCTCGTTCATGGTCACCGCCAGCGGCTGCGCGCCGCCCATCCCGCCCAGCCCGGCGGTCAGCGTGGCCGTCCCCTTCAGCGTTCCCCCGAAATGCTGGCGTGCCGCCTCGGCGAAGGTCTCGTAGGTTCCCTGCACGATCCCCTGGGTGGCGATGTAGATCCACGACCCGGCGGTCATCTGGCCGTACATCGTCAGGCCGGCGCGCTCGAGCTCGCGGAACTGCTCCCAGGTTGCCCAGTGGGGAACCAGGTTGGCGTTGGCGATCAACACGCGGGGCGCATCGGGCGTGGTGCGGAAGACACCCACCGGTTTGCCGGACTGGACGAGCAGGGTTTCGTCGTTCTCCAGCCGTCGCAGCTCGGCCACGATGGCGTCGAACGCCTCCCAGCTGCGCGCCGCCCGCCCGGTGCCGCCGTACACGATCAGGTGGTCGGGGTCCTCCGCCACCTCGGGGTCGAGGTTGTTCATCAGCATCCGCAGCGCCGCCTCCTGCTGCCAGCCCTTGCAGGAGAGCACCATCCCGCGCGGCGACGTCACGCGGCGAGGCCCGGACGCGGGTCGTGCAGTCGTCCTCATGGACCGATGATAGGCCCGTGGCTATGCTCGACGACATGGCGACGTGGCAGGCGCGCCTGAATGGCGACCCGATGCCCTGGCTGCTCGAACCCGCCGAGCCGGCGGTGCGGCATCGGGCGCTCCGCGAGCTGCTCGACAAGCCTGCCGACGACGTGGAGGTGGTTGCGGCGCGAGCTGCCGCGATGGCATCCGATCCAATCGCCTCAATCCTCCGCGCCCAGGACGGCGAAGGCTGGTGGGTCAAGCCGGGCGGCGGCTACAGCCCGAAGTACACCGGCACGGTCTGGTCGCTCATCTTCCTGGACCAGCTGGGGGCCGACGGCGCCGACCCTCGCATCCGAGCCGGCTGCGAGTACCTGCTCGCGCACACGCAGTCCTCAAGCGGCGGCTTCGGCTGGTCCGGCGGCGTGGCGATGCCGGCCCCCTCCACGGTTGCCCACTGCCTGAACGGCAACCTGCTGCGTGCGTTCATCGGCTTTGGCTGGTTGGATGACGACCGGGTGCAGGCGTCGCTGGCCTGGCAGTCGGCAGCCATCACCGGTGAGGGCGAGGTCCACTGGTACCGATCCGCAACGTCGGGGCCCGGCTTCGAATGCGCCGTCAATGAACACCTGCCCTGCGGCTGGGGAGCGGCCAAGGCGGTGTTGGCGCTCGCCCGCGTTCCCCCCGCGCGGAGGACGCTGCCCATCACTCGCGCGCTCACCGCGGGTGTGGACTTCCTGCTGTCGGTCGATCCGGCGACGGCGCGCTACCCCATGGGCTGGGGCAACACCAAGCCGAACGGCAGTTGGTTCAAGTTGGGCTTCCCGAGCGGCTACGTGGCGGACGTGCTGCAGGTGATGGAAGCGGTGGGGGAGGCAGGGGCGGCCGGCGACCCGCGGATGACACACGCCGTCGAGTGGCTGGTCGAACAGCAGGACGCCGACGGCCGCTGGCGGAATCGGTACCCCTACACCGGCAAGATGCACATCGATATCGACCGCGGTGGCGGTCCGAGCCGATGGGTCACCCTGCGGGCCTGCCGGGTCCTGAAGATGGGCGCGGAGGCTGCGCCGGTCCGCCGAGCATTGGGCTAGTCGTCGCCGAAGGGGTTTGGCCGTTTCGGTTTCTCGGGGAGCCGAAACAGGTCGTCCTCGCTCCGGCCTTTGGGGAGCGGGAGCGGCCAGTCCTCACCTTCGTCGGCGGGTTTGGACGCTGAGAGCAGGTCGGCCCAGCCGATCTCGGTCGCCCCGCCGAGTTCGCGGCGCATGACCGGGTAGCGGTCGTCGCTGGCGGCACGCTCGAAGCCGGCGGACTCGTACACGGCGGCCGGACCGGGTGAGGGGAGCCACGGGTCGGCAGCGGTCTCCGGGTAGGCCTCCACGGCGGTGATGCCGCGACGGTCAAGCTCGGCGCAGACGGCGCCGAGCAGCGCGGCCCCCGCGGTCTCGCGCTCAGCCGTCCCCGGCACGACCTGCAGGCAGGTGACCACCCACGGGGCAGGCGAGTCCGGCAACTCCGGGTAGCGCTCGCGGATCGAGAGGGCCCGGGGATATGCGGCGAGCGGGCCGAACTGTGCCCAGCCGACGGCGACGCGGTCGCCGGCCGCATCGGTCCGCCAGGCGAGCATCCCGTAGGCGCCCGCCACCCGGGCACCGGCCATCAACCGCGACCGCTTGAGGTCGTGCGCCGCCGCCGACTCCGAAGCCTCGCGGCGACCGTCGAGCCGCTCCCAGTAGTCGCAGGTCTGGCACCGGGCGGCGGGCGCGGCGGGCGCGGGAATCTCCTCGAACGAGGCCTCGTCCACGACCGTGAAGAAGAGCTCGTCGCCCATCGGTCAGTCCGCGTCGGCCGTCCGCAGCAGTTCGCCCGAGGTGATCACGCCTCGGGCGGCGGCGATGTCGGGGGCGGGCGATCGGTCCTCGGCCAGGTGTGCCACGACGCGACGCACGGCGGCATGCGCGCGAGCGACCCCGCCACCGGGGCGCATCGGTGCCCGGAAGTCCAGGCCCTGCGCGGCGC
>JAOUHE010000224.1 GCA_029865285.1 Chloroflexota bacterium | reverse complement strand
TCATCTGGACCACACTCCTCCAGCAGCGCGTGCCGCGTGCCATGCTTGGTCGCGTGTCGAGCCTCGACTGGTTGGTCTCGATCGGCCTCGTGCCGATCTCGTATGCCCTGACCGGGCCGGTCGCCGGCGCGCTGGGCGCGACGACCACGCTCGTCGGGGCCGCGATGCTCGGCGCCGTGCTGATGGGTGCGCTTCTGTTCTACCCCGGCGTTCGCGATCCGGAGCGAGAGCCGCGTGACAGCCATGGCGAAGGCTTGGCCGGGTGAACGCCAGGCAGCCGGTCAACCCGGTGTCATCGCCGACCATGCGCAGCATGTTCGACCGTATCGCCCCCGTGTACGACGCCATGAACACCCTCATGACCGGCGGTCTCGATGAACGCTGGAGGCGGGCGGCGATCGCCGCGGCTCGGCTCGGTCCGGGGATGCGCGTTCTCGACGTGGCCTGCGGTACCGGGAAGCTCGCCCGTGCGGCGGCGGCGGCCGTCGGGCCGCGGGGAGCGGTGGTAGGTCTCGACCTGTCCGCCGAAATGCTCCGTCAGGCTGCCGGTGAGGCCACGCCGGCCGGCGTGGCCACGCCGAGCTACCTGTTGGGGGACGCGCTTGCTCTCCCCTTCGATTCGGGGAGCACGGGCGATGGATTCGACGCGGTGACGATCGGCTTCGGACTGCGGAACCTGCCCGACCATCGCGCCGGGCTGCACGAGATGCGTCGCGTGCTCGTTCCCGGCGCGCGTCTCGTGGTGCTCGAGATCGCCGAGCCGCGAACCGGACTGCCCCGCCTCCTCTACCTGACCTGGTTCCGGCGAGCCGTCCCACTTCTCGGCCGGCTGCTCCAACGGGGAAACGCCTACCGGTATCTGTCGGAGAGCCTGCGCGCCTATCCGGCACCGGCGCGCGTCGCCGAGCTGATGAACGAGGTCGGCCTGACCGATGTCCGATGGCGGTGGCTGCCGAGCGGGATGGCCACCCTGCACGTCGGCCGCGTACCGATTGCCGAGTCGGTGAGCACTGGCGACGAGGCGGCGTGATGACCAGGCAGCCGACCGACGAGCCGCTGCGGATCGCCATCTTCGCCGAGTCGTACCTGCCGTATCTGTCGGGCGTGACGGTCTCGACCGAGTCCCTGGCGCGCGGTCTGCGCGCGGCCGGCCACGAGGTGCTGCTGGTTGCGCCGCGCCCCGCTCGCGGTGCGGTCCCCGGCAGCGCCGGGGTGGTCGGCCCGGACCCCGAGATGGCGTGGCTCCCATCATTCCAGCTGCCCCGCCCCGCTCCCCGCGGGTACCGAGTCCCGTGGCCCATTCCATCGTCAGCGCTTCGCGCGGCGGTTGCCTTCCGACCGGATATCGTTCATGCGCAGTCGCCGTTCGTGTCGGGGCTGATGGCGCGCCGCGTCGCGCGCCGGGCCGGCGTGCCGCTCGTCTTCACGCATCACACCCGCCTCGGCGAGTACCGCCACTACCTCGGCCCCCTGGCCGCACCCGGCACGGCCGCCGTGTCCGCGTACCTTGGCCGCTTCTGGGCAGGATGCGCAGCGATCGTGGCGCCGGGGACCGACCTCGGAGACGAGATCGCTGCACAACTCAGGGTCGGTCGTCGCCCGGTTGTGCGCGTGATTCCGACCGGGATCGACACCGCATCGATCGGCCGGCTGGAGCCGGACGACCCGCGTTCAGCCACCGCCTGGCCGGGCAACACGGTGGTGGCTGTGTCGGTCGGGCGGCTGGCTCCGGAAAAGAGCACCGACCTGGTGGTCGATGCGTTCGCTCTCGCCGTCGCAGAGGAGCCGATCCTGCGACTGCTCCTCGTCGGCGGCGGCCCGCTGGAAGTCGCCCTGCGAACGCGCGTTGCCCATTCGGACCTGGCCGGCCGCGTCCACCTGACAGGGGCACGGCCCCGCCTTGAGGGGCTCGCCCTTGCACGGGGAGCGGATCTGTTCGTCTTCGCCTCGCAGACCGAGACGCAGGGACTCGTCCTCGCGGAGGCGCTCGCCGCGGGCCTGCCCGTCGTCGCAGTCGATGGGCACGGCGTGCGCGACTCGGTGCGGGACGGCATCGACGGTGAGATCCTGCCGGCTGCGCCCAACGAGACGCGTCGAGCACGCCTCGCCGCCGCCATCGTCGGGCTCGCCCGCGATCGCACGCGCCGCGTCGCGCTGGCGCAGGCCGCCGTCGATGGGGCGAGCAGGTTTGACGTCGCAGCGCGGATCGGCGAGATGGCTGATCTCTACCGATCGCTCCTGGCGCAGCGTGGCTGACCGTCGCGGAAGGACCGCTTGCGGGCGCGTCGTGCAGATTTGGTTGCGCCGGCGCCGACGCCGCGTACAATGCCTGCCATGCGCGTGAGTCTGACGGCCCGCTTCGTGTCGCATCCGGCCATCGATTTCGGCGTTCGCCGCACACCCGCGCGACACCCGCACCTCGGACTCGGCGGCCGGACGATGACCTACCACCGGTCGCTTGCCACTCGGCGCTCGGCTCCGACCGTCGGCTCGCTGCGATCCCACACCAGCACCTTCCGTTTCCCTTCGGTCGGCCGGTTTGTCGGCGTCAGCGCCCGCCGCGCCCTCCTGCCGCTCGGGCTCTCGCGCTCCCGCCGCGGATAGCGGCCCCGCGTGCCACCCATGCGGACCGCCCGCGCCACTTCGGCCGGCGGGGTCGTTCACCGGTCTGAGGGCGGAACGGTAGAGATCCTCCTCGTGCGCCGGCACGAGCCT
>JAOUHE010000232.1 GCA_029865285.1 Chloroflexota bacterium | reverse complement strand
CCCCCACCGCCGCGGTGCGCAGGGTCGGCAGGAAGTGCTGCTGGAGGTAGGTGAAGCCGAACCCGCCGTTCGCCTTCAACTGGCTGTTGTGGCAGACGTCCTGGCTGAGCAGCAGCTGCGGGCCATAGCCACGCTCCAGCAGCTCGACGATCAGCTCAACCAGCCGCGGTTCGGCGGCCTCCTCGCTGGCAAATCGATGACCGATGAAATCGAACTCCAGGTTCGCGCCCCGGTCCAGGATCGCCAGGTAGTGGTCGAGCACCGGGTAGGAGTCGGCATGGCCGATCACCACGCGCGCCGGATCGGCGCCCTCCTCCTCGAAGATGCGCAGCTGCGCCAGCCCGACCGGTGACATCACCGCGTGCGTACTGATCGCCATGCCGGTCTCCTTCGAGGCGCGGGCCGCGGCGCGGTGGACGCGCTCCTCGAGCGCGCTGACCCATGGCTTGTCGGTGCCGATCTCGCCGATGATGCCGGGGCGCACGCCGCTCCCGGCGACTCCGTCACGGAACTCGCCCACGATCTCTGCCGCGAGGTCGTCCACGCTGCGTCGGTCGATCAGCGCCTCGGCCGGGTAGTAGGCCCCGCGGTACCAGCCGGCCCCCATCACGATCTGCACGCCGGTGCGGCTGGCCAGCTGCCGAAGCCGCTCGGGGTCGCGCCCGACCCCTGGGAGCGTCAGGTCGACCAGCGTGGAGCCGCCGCGCCGGCGGAAGTCGCGCAGTTCCTCCGCGAGGAGCAGTTCGTCGGGCGTCAGCTCCCAGTAGTCCCAGCGATCAGCGACATGCCACAGGTGGATGCCGGTGTGCTCGTGCGGGAGGGTGAAGCCGATGCGGTCCGGCGGGATCGGACCGCTGACGGTCATGACGCGAGGTGCCATCGGTAACCTCCGGAGTTGTTTGGCGCGCCGGTGCGGCGATCTGGGCTGCCCGACGCGTGAACATGCAGTGGAGCACCAGTGTGCCACGCCACCGTACGCATCGGTCCTTCACCGGGTGCGATCGATTCGCTAGCCTGTGCCGCAATGACCTCGACTCCGAGCCATGCCGACGCGTCCGACAACGTCTGGCAGCAGGCTCAGCACGACCTCGACGTCGCCGCCGAGCGGCTCAAGCTCGATTCCGGGATGCACCGCGTCCTGCGGGTGCCGAGACGCGAACTGGAGGTCCACTTCCCGACGACCATGGACGACGGCAGCGAAGAGGTCTTCACCGGCTACCGGGTGCATCACAACCTGAACCGCGGCCCTGCCACCGGCGGGGTCCGGTACAGCTCTGACCTCACGCTCGACCTGGTGCGCGCCTACGCGATGCTCAACAGCTGGAAGGCGGCGCTCGTTCACATCCCATACGGCGGTGCGATGGGCGGGGTGGTGGTCAACCGGCGCAAGTTGTCGGCCCGGGAGCGCGAGGGGCTCACCCGGCGCTACACCGCCGAGATCAGCTCGATGATCGGTCCCGATCGGGACATCCCGTCGCCGGACGTGAACACCGGCTCGCAGACGATGGCCTGGATCATGGACACCATCAGCATGCACCGCGGCTACACGGTGTCCGGTGTCGTCACCGGCAAGCCGATGGCGGTCGGCGGCACGCGCGGCCGACGCGAGTCGACCAGCCGCGGTGCGTTCCGCTGCATCGTCGCGGCGGCCACTGAGAGCGGCCTGTCGCTCCCGGGCGCACGGGTGGCGATCCAGGGATTCGGCCGGGTGGGAAGCATCCTCGCCCAATTGCTCGACGAGGCGGGCGCGCGGGTAGTGGCGATCGCCGACGACCGGCACGCGGTGGCCAATCCGGCCGGGGTTCCGGTTGACGCCGCGGTCGATCACATGCGGCGACGGGACAGCGTGGCGGAGATGCCGGACGCCGAGCCGGTCGAGCGAGCCGACCTGTTCGGCGTCGATTGCGACGTGCTCGTCTCGGCCGGCGTGCAGAACCAGATCACCGCGGAGGTGGCGAGCGGCATTCGCGCGCGGATCGTGGTGGAAGCGGCGAACTCCCCCACGACCCTGGATGGCTACGCGATCCTGCGTGACCGAGGCGTCACCGTCATCCCCGACATCCTGTGCACCGCCGGCGCGATGGTCCTGGGCTACTTCGAGTGGGTGCAGGACATGCAGTCGTTCTTCTGGTCGGAGGCCGAGGTGGTGTCGCAGCTGAACCGGATCATGGACGACGCCTACGCGGGAATCTCCGCGATGAGCCGCGAGCGCAAGGTTGACCTTCGCGGGGCGGCGATGATGGTGGCGGTTGGCCGCGTCGCCGAGGCGACCGCGCTGCGCGGGCTGTATCCCTAGGCGCTCACCCGCGCCCGGTCGCCCTGCCGCGGAGGCGTGCCGTCAGGACCGTTCACGCAACCGTGCAACTGTGCGACTGCGCTGCGCGAATGCCATTGACGGCGCGACCGGGCTGGCCCGCCCGCTTGCAGCGGCATCGGTCGAGCCGCCACACTTGCGCACGTGACCGAGGACCAGACCCCAGCGCCAGGCCGTGAGCGCAAGCGCCGGTTTATCACCCAGTCGGGAGTGG
>JAOUHE010000090.1 GCA_029865285.1 Chloroflexota bacterium | reverse complement strand
GGAGATCGAGCGCCTCTACACGGCCGACAGGCTCCGTGATCCCGGCAACGACCCGGACCGCGACCGCCCGCGCTACAAGTTCAGCCCGCCGCCGGACGCCAACGCGGCACTCGGCTGGAACGAGGTCGACGACCTGGGCGAGCCGGGCTCGCCGCCGTTCACGCGCGGCATCCATCCAACCGGCTACCGGGGACGCCCCTGGACGATGCGCATGTTCGCCGGCTTCGGGACCGCAGAGGACACCAACGAGCGCTTCAAGAAGCTGATCGCAGCCGGCGGCACCGGGCTGTCGATCGCCTACGACATGCCGACCCTGTACGGATACGACCACGACGAGCCGATGGCCGCGGGCGAATTCGGCACCTGCGGTGTGGCCGTGTCGAGCCTTGCCGACATGGAGATCCTGCTGGCCGGCCTCCCGGTCGGCGAGATCAGCACGTCGATGACCATCAACTCACCGGCAGCCATGATCTGGGCGATGTACATCGTGGCTGCCGAGCAGATGGGCGTGCCGCGAGCACAGCTCACCGGGACGCTGCAGAACGACATCCTCAAGGAGTTCATCGCACAGAAGGAGTACATCTTCCCGCCCGGACCGAGCCTGCGCCTGGTAACCGACACGGTCGAGTTCGGCACCCGCGAGATGCCGCGCTGGAACACGATCAGCATCAGCGGCTACCACATCCGCGAGGCCGGCTCGACGGCGGTGCAGGAGCTGGCCTTCACCATCGCCGACGGGGTCGCCTACGTGGAGGATGCCCTCGCGCGCGGCCTGCGCTTCGATGACTTTGCCCCACGACTCTCCTTCTTCTTCAACAGCCACAACGACTTCTTCGAGGAGATCGCCAAGTTCCGCGCCGCCCGCCGGATCTGGTACAAGCTGGCGCGGGAGCGGTTCGGGGCCGAGAACGAGCGCTCGACCTGGATGCGCTTCCACACCCAGACGGCCGGCGTCTCGCTCACGGCGCAGCAGCCGCTCAATAACCTGACCCGGGTCGCGATCCAGGCGCTGGCCGGCATCCTGGGTGGCACCCAGAGCCTGCATACCGATGCGTACGACGAGGCGTGGGCGGTCCCCAGCGAGGATGCCGCCATGCTTGCCCTCCGGCAACAGCAGATCCTGGCCGAGGAGTCCGGCGCGGCGAACACGGTTGATCCCCTCGCCGGCTCGTACTTCGTCGAGACGCTGACCAACCAGACCGAGCAGGCGACGTGGGCCTACCTGCGCCGGATCGACGAGATGGGCGGGATGGTGCGGGCGATCGAGGCCGGCTACCCGCAGGCGGAGATCGCCGATGCCGCGTACGCGCAGGCTCGGGCGCTCGAGGAGCACGAACGCGAGACGATCGGGGTCACTGCATTCGCCGATCCGAACGAGGTGCTGCGCATCCCGCTGCTGGAGATCGGGAGCGAGCAGGAGCGGCGCCACCTCGACCGGCTGGCGCGGACGCGTGCCACCCGGGACGCCGACGCGCACGCCGCCGCCCTGGCCCGCCTGCGCGAGGAATCGATCCGGGGGGACGTGAACCTGATGCCGGCGATCATCGACGCGGTCCGGGCATACGCCACGGTCGGCGAGATGTGCAACCTGCTGCGCGTCGTGTACGGCGAATACAAAGAACCACTCGCCGTCTGATCGAAGGTACTGCCCCAGCCTGAAACCTTCCGGGCGCAATAGCGCTCGGCATAGGCATGAGGAATCCTCGTTCGTGCGGGGCGGCCGCGCCATGAAGTTGACCGGCGGGCTTGCCGTGGTGGTCTTCGCGGCGATGGGGCTCGTGGTGATCGGCGCCACGGACCAGATCCTTCCCGCGACATCGGAGTACCAGGCGCAGATGCGCGTCTGGCTCGCCGCGCGTGCCACCGGGATCGTCGCACTGCTGGTGCTCACTGCGCAGGTGGTGGCCGGCATCGTGCTCAGCCACCCCGAGCAGGCGAAGTGGAAGCAGGGCAAGCGGATCTACCCCTGGCACGAGGCGCTCTGGATCTTCGTGCTCGCCTTCCTTGCGGTGCACGTGGTGACGATCGTGGTCGATCCGTACGCCGGAGTGGGGATCGGTGGCGCCCTCATCCCAGGGATGTCCGAGTATCGGTCTGCGCCGGTAGCGGTTGGGGTCATCTCCCTGTACGCCCTGCTCCTCACCGGGCTGACCGCCCGCTATACGCGTTTCCTGCCACCGGGGCTGTGGTTGAAACTCCACCGTCTCTCGCTCGTCGTCCTGGTCATGGCGTGGATCCACGGGGTCCTGGCCGGGACCGATTCTGACGCCCTCCGTCCCCTGTATTGGGGCTCCGCCCTGTCCGTCGTGGCGGCCGGAGCCTATCGCTACTGGGTGGTCCGCAAGCGGGCAGCCCACCACCGTCAACCGGCCGCACTGGCGGCCGCTGCCACCTTCCGGGAGGAACCCCATGTCGAGCCTCACATCGAACCTGCCCCTGCGCCGTAGCCTCATCGTTCTTGCGGTGCTGGCGAGCCTGCTTGGCAGCGCCGTCGCCATTCGGGCCGCCGCCGGCTGGACCGCGTCCCTGGCACTCGACCCGCCGCCGGACCCGGCCCAGCTCGTCACCGACCTGCAGAACGAGCGGGCGCACGCATCGGCGCTGTCCGATGAGCTGGCGCAGGTGCTCGCCGGCGCCGGGGAACTGCGAGCCGCCCTCGAGGCAGCGCAGGCCAAGGCCGAGGCCGACGCCGGCACCGCCACGCAACTGGCCGAGCAGCTCGCCGCCGCTGAAGCCAAGCTGGCCCAGCTGGAACGCCAGATGGCCGCCGCACGGGTCGCCACGCAAGCCGCCGCACAGGTCACCCCGGCGTCGGCCTCGTCGGTTGGAGAGCCGGAAGACGAACACGAGGGCGACGACTGATGGCGGCGCGGCGGCCGCTCCTCCACCTGCCGCTCGCCGTGGCCGCATGCACCGCCCTCTACTCGGGCACCCTTGCGGTTGTCACCGCCTTCCAGGCGGAGCACGACGCCGCCCTCGCTGCAGAGCGGGCGCCCCTGGTTGCGGCTGCGGCGCGTGCCAATTCGGAGCGGCGGGCGACCGAGCTCGCGGTGCGTCGCGCGTCGCGCGCGCTCGACCGCGCCTCGGCCGGGTACTCCGACACGGCCGGCGTGGCAGCCGACTTCGACGCCCTTCTGGCGATTTTGGCCGCGCGGGTCGAAGATGCGACCGGTGCTGCCGCGCGTTTGCCGTCCAGTGTTCGACTCCCGGCCGCGCCGTCCTCGGTGGCGCGCGTCGCCGCCCCGACGACGCAGTCCACCACCGGCGCCTCCGGCAAGTAGACGGCCGTGACCGCGTCCGCGGAGGTACAGCTCGAGGCTGATGCCTGGCGCTTCGAGGCGCGCGCCATGGGGTCGCCGCTCCGACTTTCGGTGACGGGCCTTGCCGCAGCGTCCGCTCGGCGGGCGTGGGCCACCGTGGTCGAGGATGTCGAGCGCACCGAGGCGACGCTCTCACGATTCCGTGCCGAGAGCGATCTGTCGCGCCTCAACCTCACCGCCGGGAGCGGCGCCTGGATCGCGGCTTCCCCCCGTCTCTACGCGATGCTCGCGGCGTCCGAGCGCGCGCGCCACCTGACCGTGGGGCGATTCGATGCGCGGGTCGTCCGGGTCCTCGAACAGCTCGGTGAGCGGGCGGGCGTCACGCTCCCCGAGCCGGCGTCGCCGGCTTCGGCGCATCCCTGGCTCGAGCGAGATCCGCGACAGCGCCGTGTGCGGCTGTGGGCACCGGCCGACTCCGGCGGCATCGGCAAGGGGCTGGCCCTGCGCTGGGCGGCGGATGCGGTCACCCGGGCCGGTCTCGCTGGCCATGGCCTGCTCCTCGAGGCCGGCGGAGACATCGTTGCCCGCGGCTCGGCACCGGACAGGGGTCCCTGGAGGATCGGCGTGGAGGATCCGCAGCAGCCTGACGGCGAACCGTTGGCGGTGCTCGAGGTGACCGAGGGATCGGTCGTGACCTCGTCGATCGCGGTCCGTCGCTGGCGGACCGACGACGGCATCTCGGTCCATCACCTGATCGACCCGCGCACCGGGGAGCCCGGAGGCGAGGGGCTCGCCGCGGTGACCGTTCTCGGACTGGACCCGGCCTGGTCCGAGGTCTGGTCCAAGGCGCTCTTCCTCAGCGGAGCCCGCGGCATCGGCGACGAGGCCCGGCGGCGAGGCCTCGCCGCATGGTGGGTCGAGGCCGATGGCAGCCTGCACCTCACCCCCGCTGCGCGAGCGCAGACCACCTGGGAGCGCGCGACCCCGGCCTGAGCCGCTCGATGGCCCGCGTATCGGGGCATACTCTTGCCGGCCATGCGCCTGCATCTCGTCGACGCCACCTTCGAGCTCTTTCGCGCCTATTACTCGCGGCCCACCGAGCACGGTCCGGATGGACGCCCGGTCAACGCGGTGCGGGGCCTGATCGAGTCGATGCTCTCGCTGCTGCGCGAGCCGGACGTCACGCACATCGGTGCGGCGACCGACCACGTCATCGAGTCGTGGCGCAATGACGTCTACCCGACCTACAAGAGCAGTGTCGGCGTGGATCCGGCCCTGCTGGGCCAGTTCGACGACGCGGAGCGTGCGCTGCGCTCGCTCGGCATCACCACCTGGGCCATGGTCGAGGACGAGGCCGATGACGCCCTGGCCACCGCGGTGGTCCGCTTCGGCGGCGACCCGCGCGTCGAGCAGGTCGTCATCTGCAGCGTTGACAAGGACCTGGCGCAATGCGTTGACGGGGAGCGAGTCGTGCTGCGCGACCGGATCCGCCAGATCACCTACGACGAGGGTGGGGTGATCGCCAAGTTCGGTGTCCCGCCGAAGGCGATCCCCGACTACCTGGCGCTCGTCGGCGACAGCGCGGACGGCTTCCCGGGACTGCCCGGCTGGGGCTCCAAGAGCGCGGCCGCCGTGCTCGCCCGGTTCGGGCAGATCGAGGCGATCCCTGGGTCGGCGGCGGAGTGGCACCTCCCCGTGCGGAACGCAGCGCGCCTGGCCTCCACGCTCCGCGAGCAGCGCGCCGACGCCCTGCTGTACCGCCGGCTTGCGACCCTGAATCGGGACGCCGAGATCAGCTGCGACCTCGATTCGCTGGCGTGGGGCGGCGTGCGGCGCGAGGAGTTCCTCGCCCTCTGCGCCGAGCTTGGCCTCGAGCGATTGTCCGAGCGGGTGCACCGCTGGAGCCGATCGGTCTAGGACCATCGATGGATTCCGGTGCGGTCTGGTGGACCGCAGAGTGGGATCCCGATGTCACGACGCACGCTCGTCGCGGCCGCCGTGGCCGCACTCATCAGTCTCGGCGTTGCGCTGCCCGGCGTGGCGCCGATGGCCCGCGCCTCCTCGTGCTCGAACTGGACGTCGGAGACGACCCCGCCGCCGACCATCCGCGTCTTCCGAACCGCCACCGGCGCGGTCGATACGGTCGACTTCAAGGTCTACACCAAGAATGTCCTCTCCCGGGAGTGGATCGGCTCCTGGACTGCCGAATCGCTCGGCTCGGGCGCCCTCGCGGTGAAGCACTACGCCTGGTACCAGGTCCTCCACTGGCGGGGCGGCGTCAACTCAGCGGGAGAGTGCTTCGACCTGCGCGACGACACCTGGGACCAGGTCTATGACCCCTCAAGGACAACCTGGAGCAGCGCTGCGGCCGCGGTGGACGCCACCTGGACGATGCGAGTCCTCAAGAGCGGAGCCATCTTCCCGACCTACTACAACGCGGGTGGGGTGAACGAGGCCTGCGGAACGAACGCGAATGGCTGGAAGGCGTACCAGTGGGGCACGCAGGCATGCGGTCTCGACGGCATGACCGCCGCCGAGATCATGCTCGTCTACTACTACCCCAACGTGACGGTGACCGATGCGCCGGCGCCCTCGCCGACCGCCTCTCCGACTCCTGCGGCGACCCCGGTGACGACGTTGTCACCGTCGCCCACGGCGACCCCTGCCGAAACGCCGGTGCCGACACCGCCAGCCAGCGGTTCGCCCACGGCGACGCCCACGGCGACACTGATTCCGACGCCGGTAGCCACGCCGGTCCCGACTCCGGTCCCCACTCCAGTCTCGACTCCGCTCCCGACACCGCCGCCCGATCAGCAACTGCCCGGCGGTGGTCAGACGGGCGTCCAGGGTGCGGCGACGCCACCACCGCCACCACCGGCCGAGCCAGAGCCGGTCGTCGTCGAGATCGACGCTCCGGCGACATTCAGCGGGTCACTGCAGCCGTGGGAGACCGGCGTGACGGCGATGAGCCGGGTCGCCGAGTGGCCTGACCGCGGGTGGGTTCGCGGGTTCGCGTGGCCGGCGCACCTCCCCGGACCGGAGGCCGCGCTGTCCGCGCCGCCGGCCGCCGACGACGAAGTGGCGGCGAGCGACCGGGCGCAGTTGGCCACGTTCAGAGTGCTGTGGAGTGACGCTGCGGCTCGCCTGATGGCCGCGCTTGTCCGCGGATTCGCTGGCAACGGCGCGCTGGCGCTGCGTCTCCTGGCCCCCGGTTCCTGAGTCCGGCTCCTACCCCGCTGCCAGCAGTCGCCGCGCGGCCACCTCGGCAGCCGCCACGTCCTGGATCGCCAGGCCAACGCTCTTGAAGACGGTGATCGCGTCCGGATCGCGCCGCTGCGCCCAGTCGGCCGGCAGGCTGCCGATCTCGACGTAGCCATCGGGCGCCAGCAGCCCGGCCCCCACCGCTGCCACCAGGTCGCCCGCCTCTTCGAGCGCCGCCTCACGCGAATCGACCGCGACCAGCGAGGCGCGGGCGAAGAGCTCCGCGGGGAGCTCGCGCATGTCGAGCCGGTAGGCGCCGCTGCCGCTGACATGCG
>JAOUHE010000223.1 GCA_029865285.1 Chloroflexota bacterium | reverse complement strand
GCAGGACCGCCGAGCCTGCCAGCGACAGGACGACGGCTCCGCCGAGTCCGGCGACCGCCAAGAATCGGTGGGTCGCCGCCCGTCGGAGGAAGGGCCAGGCCCGCCCGGCGGCCGTGGCGGCGGGAGCCACGTTGGCGGCGGCCAAACCGGCGGCGAATGGGAGCCAGGCAAGCGCAGAGTGGTAGTACGCGCCCTTGGCGGCGTGGAAGGTGAAGACCGCGCCCATCATCACGAACATCAGAACGAAGTAGGCGAGGAATGGCGCCAGTTCCCGCCGCCGGCGCTCGGCCCACAGTCCGTAGGCGAAGGGGAGAATGAAGAGGCCGCCGAGCAGGACGGCGGTCCGACCCGCCAGTTCGCCCCAGGCGGCGAGCTTCGAGCCGATGATCGGCAGCGGACCCTGGGCCAGGTAGTCAGCGACGGTCGGGTCAGCGGCGATTGAGAACTGCTGGTTGTAGGTCGTGATCCACAGGGTGTGCCCGCCCGCCGAGGGAAATGCCGATCCGAACTCGGCCAGGTCGCGGACGATCCACGGGGCCATGACTGCGCCGAATGCGACCGCGCTCGATGCCCCCCAGGCAAGGCGGCTCGCCCACGATCCCCAGTCATTGCGGGTCCACCACGCGACGGCCGGCGCGACCGCCAGCAACAGTCCGTCCACGCGCGCCAGCGTCGCCAGCGCCGTCGCCGCCCCTGCTCCGACCAGCCACCAGCCGGCGTTCGTCGGTCTCCCAGCGCGGACCGCTCGTACCGAACACCAGATGGCGGCGGCGCCGAACGCCCCGAAGACCGCGAAGTTGTCGATCAGCGGCGCCATCACCAGCATCGGGCCGGCGGTCAGCATCAACAGGGCGGCGACCCAGGCGCTGAATCGAGAGCGCCACAGGTCCAGCGTGAGGAGATAGGTGAACGGAACCAGGGCCGCACCGAGCACGATCATCGGCAGCTGTCCTGCTCGCCAGGCGCCAAGGGCGTCGCCGAACAGCGCGATCGACCCCGCCGCGATGATCGAGGTGAGCGGCATCCAGTGGCCGTTGCTCGGCACGGGCAGCGACGGTTCCATCGGGAGGCGCCCGCCGACCTCCAGGAAGCTCCATAGCACCGGAACCGTGAACCCGTGCCCACCGGCGAGCTGCTCGGCGACGAGGCCGTAATAGGCCGGATCGGTGTAGGGTCCGTAATCCACCGGAAGCGCTGCCCCGATCCGGGCCAGCAGCGCTACCCCGGCGAGCACAAGCAGGTCGAGCACGCGGGGAGCGAATGGACGCACGGACGGATCGGGCGACATCGCGGCTGAGTCTAGCGCGGGGCCGGAGCGCGTCGGTCGTTCGGGGCCTTCCGCCGCTCTGGCTGGCCGCGCTCGCGGTCGCGCTGTTCATACCGAATCTCGTTGCCGCATGGACGACGGTGCAGACGATCGTGGCCGACGGCTACGCCTACGACTGGACCAATTTCGTTGCCGCCAGTCAGCGACTCGGCGACGGCACGCTCTACGACGCCGCCGGGCAGTACGCGTTCCGCTGGTCCCCCATTGCAGCGGCGGCGTTCGTGGTCATTGCCCCGATCGGTCTGACCGCCTGGCGACTGTCGCACATCGCTGTGCTCCTCTTCCTCCGTGACTGGCGGCTGATCGCGCTGGTCCTGCTCAGCTACCCGTTCTGGTTCGACGTCGAGACGGGCAACGTCAACACCTTCATCGCCGTCGCCGCGGTCAACGCCCTGCGCGGCAGCAGGGTCGGGACCGGAATCTTTCTCGCCTCGTTCGTGCTGGTGCCTCGACCGGTCGTCTTTCCACTCGTCATCTGGCTCGTCTGGAAGCGCCCGGGCTGGCGCTGGCCGCTGGTCGCGGGCTCGGGATGGCACGCTGCCGTGGCGGGGCTGACCGGCCTTTCGTCGGGATGGATCTTTGCGCTCGTCGGTGCGTCCAGCGAGATGCAGGGGCCACTGAACCTTGCCCCGTCGGGCGTCATCGGCGCCTGGTGGGTCCCGATCGGCCTGGTCCTGGCGGCCTGGTTCACCATTCGCGGCCGGCTGGGCCTGGCGAGCGTGGCGGCGAGCCCGTACTGGCTGCCCTACTACCTGCTGATGCTGATCCTCGAGTTCGTGCGTCCGCCCGAGCTTGATCAGCGGCGAACCCAGATGGCGGCGGTCGAGTCTTCATAGACGCGCCCCCAATTCGGTGAAGCGTCGAACCACTCGGCCAGCGGGGTGTCGGGCGGGAAGACCGCGTGGTCGATCCCGAATTTGTCGAATTCGACCTGCGGGTCCTCGTGCAAACCGATGATCCCCACGTACATCTGGAGCAGCTCGTCGCCGTACACGTCCGCGCGACCGTCCATGAAGATTGGCTGGTCGGGCCGATGCTGACCGATGTAGCCTCCCCACTCGTATCGGTTGAAGAGGCGGGATCCAGGTTCGTTGGCATCGAGCCATCGCACCGCGTCGGCCGGCAGGACCCGGCCGATCTCCGCCTCTTGCGAGGGTGGGACGGTGCGCAGGACCGCGATCCCGCAACCGAGGACGAGCAGGACCCCAGCAAGGGTGAGGTGCAGGACGCCGCGGGCGCCCGTCGCCGGCCGGGACAATCGTGCCAGGGTTGGGCCGAGACGCGTGCCGAACCGTGAGGTCGAGACGATGGGTGCCAGCACGACCGCCGCGACGGCCCCGCCGATGGGCCCGACGATCAACAGGAAGCGGATCGCCTGCCAGGCCATCACCGTCAGCCCCAACAG
>JAOUHE010000222.1 GCA_029865285.1 Chloroflexota bacterium | reverse complement strand
TCGGCTACCACGGCAATGGGACCGGCGAAGAGGAGTGCCGCTCGCCGTTCGCCGAGATACGCCTGGCCGAGCCCGGGGAAGAGAAACGAGAGGAGAGCGGCGATCGCGGCGGGGCGCGGACGATCCGTCATGGCACCTGCAGATGGGGGTCCAAAAGGCTGGCGGGAGCCTGATTCTAGCAAACGGCGCGCTGAGATCCGCCGAGCAAGGTGGTGCGTGGGTGCGCCAGAAGGTCGTTCGGGTGGGGTTAGTACCTTTGCGCATGCCGCTGCCGGCCCCCTACACTGGCCACCGGGAGGGCTGACGTCCGCCCGCGCCACGTCGGTGGTCGGTCATGCCCAATGTGAGGATCGTGGAACCCGAGATCATCTTCATCAGCGTCTCAGCGGCCGCGGCCGCGCTTGTCGGTCTCGGCGCGCTGGTCGCCGTCCTGCGGGGGCGACGCCCTCCGATCGCGGTTTTGGCGGCGGACGCCCAGGTCGCCGACTCGCAGATGGCCGAACCCGGCCATGCTGGGATGCTGCGTGTGGCGTGGTGGGTCGCCATCGCTGGAATCCTCGTGGGGATCGGTACCACGAATGCGTATCCGGACACGCGTGCCGCGATCTTCGGACTCGGAGGCGCTGCGGCTGCACTGGTCCTGCTCGTGCATGAACTCCTCCCGCCTCGCTGGCGCCGGCGCCCGGTGGTGCTGGTCGAGATCCTCGGCGGACTGGCCCTTACCAGCGGGCTGCTCCTCCTCAGCGGGCACGGCGCCTCCCCGTTCGCGTTCGGTTACCACCTGATCGCCGTTGCGGTTGCGCTGACGCTCGGCAGCGTGGCCGGCCTCCTGGTCGCCGCCGTTGCTTCCCTCGCCTACCTGGGCGTGCTGACGCTCGACCCGGGACGCGCCGACTTCGTCGGCGCCGACCTGCTCCGATTCGGCATCAACCTCGGAACGCTTTGGATCCTCGCCTACCTGGCAGGGGTCTATGCCAGCAGGGAGCGACGGATTCGTCAGCGCGTGCTCGAGCTCTCCCAGATGGACCCGATGACCGGCCTCTTCAACCGCGCCCAGCTGTACCCGACCCTGGAGCAGGAGGTCCAGCGAACGCGGCGCAGCGGTCGCGGGTTCTGCGTGTTGATGGTCGATCTCGACGGCCTGAAGGCGGTGAATGACGCGATGGGCCACCTGCGCGGCGACGAGGTGCTTCGCGGCCTGGCCCGCGTGATCCGCGGTTCGATCAGGACGGTCGACTCGGCCTACCGCTACGGCGGGGACGAGTTCCTGGTCCTGCTGCCCGAGACGGAGTTCATCGGCGCGTTCGTCGTTGCCGAGAAGATCCGCGAGGGCGTGGAGGCGATCGGCATCTCACGCAATGGCGAGCCGGAGGCCTCCGCCAGCATCGGTCTCGTCTCCTACCCGGAGGACGGGGCGACCGCCGAGGAGTTGATGCTCGCCGCCGACCGGGCCATGTACCAGGCCAAATCGCTCGGCAAGAACCAGGTCAGCGGCAATCCTCGGCCCCCGCGACCTCTTTGGCCTCGCCCGGCCGATCCTGCCGTCGCCCAGGAGGTGGTCGCCGAGGCAGTTCTCGCCGATCGGCAGCCGATCTCCGTGGTCGCGCCGTCGCACAACGGTTCGGTCACTTCGGTAACCGCCGTAGCCGCGGTCACTGCCGAACACGACTTCTCGCCACAGATCCACGACGAATCAGAGCCCGATCCGAGCGATGTCCGGCGACAGATCGCTGCGGCGCGGCTGAACATGGATCCCGACCACCAGATCCGCCGGGCGATGGACGCCTTCCTCTCCGCCCCCGCGCGCAGCGAAGGCGCCTAGTCCGGACGGAATCCTCGGGATCAGGACTCCGTCAGTCCCGCTCCGGTCGGCACGATCTCCCACCAGATGAGGCCCGGAGGCAGCACCACCGAGTCGCCCCTCTCCGCGTACGTCCAACGCGTGCCGTCGGCGGCCGTGGGCCGTGACCACTTCAGCGCGATCGCCCACCCACCGCTGTACAGGGTTCCGGTCCCACTGCCGATCAGGTGCTGGTAGCGACGCGGATTCCCGCCCGGATCTGGGTCGTTATAGACGATCTCCTGGGTTACCCGTTGCACCAGGACGTGCGTGGCGGTCACCGGCTCGCTGCTGATGGCGTCCACGACCGGCTTCCCGCCGTCGCTGCGCCGCCACGCATTCAGCGCAGCGTCCCAGGTCCAACCGAAGCGCCAGGACGAGCTGGTGCGAATCTCGATGGCTGTTACCCCACGGCTGGCGGGTAGCTCGACCGTGGGATCGAAGGTGAACGGCGGGCGCAGCGATCCGACCCGATCGGCAAGCCCGTTCAGCCGGACATTGCTGCCGAGGGCAGCTCGTACCGCTTCGAGATCTCCATACAGATTGTGTGGGGCGGCGTAACTGCCGAACCGCCGGAACCACGGCCAGACACCGGTGATGCCGTTCACATATGGCGTCCCGGCGGTCGCGAACCGATCGAGGGCGCCGTGGCTGGCGCCAAAGAAGAACGGCAGCACCCTAAGGTCCTGCCAGAGATCGATCATGTAGTAGCGGCCACTGCGAATCGGTCCAGTCAGACCTTCGGTGGGCTGGCACAGAAAGACGGCCGTGAAGCGCGTGGTGTCGCCCTCCACTGGCGCTTCAACCACCAGGTCGGCCCGCGTGAGGTTGCGCGCCGGGCGGGCTCCAGGGTGGTTGTCGATCGGGACGGCCAAGGCGACGCGTTCGACAGCGGCCGCGTC
>JAOUHE010000221.1 GCA_029865285.1 Chloroflexota bacterium | reverse complement strand
TCACGTTCGTATCTGTTACGCGACCGCCTACGAGCAGATCGTGGAGGCGATGAACCGCATCGAGCACTTTGTAGGGAGACACGCATGAGCCCCAAGGACCCCAAGAGCGCCAAGAGCCCCAAGAGCCCCAAGCCGCCGCGCGAGAAGGTCGACCTCGACGCGTACGCGGCCCAGATGCGAGCCGCGCCCGGCGTGCGCCCCGACATCGCCTCGGTCGACCCCGCGGGCACCCCCGGGTTCGACGGCGACAAGAAGGCCGCTCGCAAGGAGCTGCGGAAGCTGCGGCGGGACCTCTTCAGCTTCCAGACGCGGCTGTGGGCCGAGCGCAAGCGCTCGATGCTGATCGTGCTGCAGGCGATGGATGCCGGCGGCAAGGACGGGACCATCCGCAAGGTCTTCGGCGCGTTCGACCCGCAAGGCACCGAGGTGACCGGCTTCGGCGTGCCGACAGAAGCGGACCTGGCCCACGACTTCCTGTGGCGCATCCATCAGCGCACGCCCCGCGACGGACGCATCGGCATCTTCAATCGCAGCCACTACGAGGATGTGCTGGTCGTGCGGGTGGCCGACCTTGCACCCGAATCGGTCTGGCGCCCGCGGTACCAGGCGATCGCCGAGTGGGAGCGTGGCCTCGTGGAGGAGGGCACCACGGTGCTCAAGTTCATGCTGCACATCAGCCGCGAGGAGCAGCAGCGTCGATTCCAGAAGCGCATCGACCGTCCCAGCAAGCGCTGGAAGTTCAGCGAGGGCGACCTCGCGGTCCGGCAGCACTGGGGCGACTACATGGATGCGTACGCGGAGGCGATCGAGCGCACCAGCACCGACGGAGCGCCGTGGTACGTCATTCCGGCCGATCACAAGTGGTACCGCGACCTGGCCGTGGCGCGCATCGTGGCCGGTGCCGCGGAGCAGATGCACCCGCGCTACCCGAAACGCCCCGAGCTCGCAGGCTTCGTCATCCCCGACTGAGGTCCCGCGTCCGTGAGTTCACCTCCGAGCAGCGCGGTGATCGGTTTCTCGCAGACCGCGGAGAACTACGCCGCCAGCATGGCGCCTTCCCTGGCGGTGATAGCCGCCGAAGTCGTTCGGCGCGCCTCGCTCCAGCCGGCGGAGCGCGTTCTCGACCTGGGCACCGGGACGGGTACCGCTGCCGCCCTCGCGCTGGGTGAAGGACGCGCCGTCACCGGCGTGGATGGGGCTGCGGGCATGCTGGAGATGGCGCGGCGCAACCTCCCCGGGGTCACGTTCGTGGAGGCCGACTACGGAGCGCTGCCCTTCGGCGACGCGTCATTCGACGTGGCGACGGCCGCGCATTCGCTCCACTTCGCCGCGGACCCGGTGGCGGTCCTGGCCGAGTGGCGGCGCGTGACCGTTCCGGGCGGCCGCCTGTCGATATCGGTGCCCGGCCCCTGGGCGGCGACCTATCTGTCTGCCTTCGAGCAGATCTACCGCCACTATGGGGTGCGGCGCCGCGCCCGCATACCCACGAGGAC
The DNA here is from genome assembly GCA_029865285.1 of Chloroflexota bacterium. Classification (GTDB taxonomy): domain Bacteria; phylum Chloroflexota; class Limnocylindria; order QHBO01; family QHBO01; genus CF-167. The sequence continues at coordinate 1,261 of JAOUHE010000221.1, read as the reverse complement.
GGCGCTCGCCCGATGGGCGCGTGCCGCGGGTTGGCGCAGGGTCGCCACCGACGCGGACCCGACAACGGTCATCCGCCTCGCCGATGCCGATGCGTTCGGGCGCTGGATGCGCACCGGCTCACGTTCCACGGCAACGGCCGGCTGGAGCGAGGAGCGATTCCTCGCCTTCGAGGCGGAGATGCTGGCCGTCGCGCCGCGCGCCGGCGACGGCACGCTGGAGATCCCCTTCGGGAGCCTGTTCCTGACCGCCCGCCGCTGAACCGTCAGCTGACGCGTCAGTGCGCGTGCTGGATGCAGGCCCGCGCGAAGGGGAGGAGCCCGGCCGGTCCAAGCTCACCGACGCCGGTCGAATCGGCAGAGAGCTCCATCCGCGGGTCCTCGGCGACCAGCCGCCAGATCCAGCGCGCGTCGCTGTTGTCCTCGTCGAACTGCGCGTCGGTCTGGAGGCGCAGGCCCTTGACGCTCATCCAGCGCGTCAGCTGGCCGCGCAGCGACCAGGGCCCCTCGGGGTCTGAGCCGACGGGGGAGTAGCTGTAGTCGAGCAGGCCGACATCGGTCGCCACCAGGATGCGCAGCCGCCCCGTGTCGGGGTTGATGGTCACGTGTGCCGCATATTCGGCCGCGCCGAGCTCGCCGAGCTGTCGCTGCAGCAGGCCACGCGAGCGACCGAGGGAATCCCATTCACCGATCTTCATGACGCGCAGGATAGCGGGTGCCGCCGGCCGCCGGCTCGACACGCGCCCGCCCTACAATCCGGCACATGGCTGTCGGCACGAGATACGAGACGATCATCGGGATCGAGGTGCACGCGCAACTGCGCACCGAATCCAAGATGTTCTGCTCATGCCCCACCGCGCCAGCCCCCGGCGAAGACGACGAGCCGAACACGCGCACCTGTCCCGTCTGCCTGGGCATGCCCGGCACGCTGCCCGTCATCAACCGCAAAGCCGTTGAGCTGGTGATGCTCACCGGGCTGGCGCTCGAGTGCGAGATCCAGACCACGGCGGTCCGCTTCGAGCGCAAGAACTACTTCTACCCCGACCTGCCGAAGGGCTACCAGATCAGCCAGTACGCGCTGCCGCTGGCGGCCAACGGCCGCCTTGTCGTGCCCGTCCCCGCGGAGGAGACCGAGGTGACCATCGGCATCACCCGGGCGCACCTCGAAGAGGACACCGCCCGACTGCAGCACGGCGGTCGGGGCTACTCGCTGCTCGACTTCAACCGCGCCGGCGTGCCCCTGATGGAGATCGTCACCGAGCCC
>JAOUHE010000220.1 GCA_029865285.1 Chloroflexota bacterium | reverse complement strand
GATGCCGATGGCACCTCGGCGATCCGCTTTGGCCTGATCGCGATCAAGAACGTTGGGGAAGGCGCGATCGAGGCGATCATCGCCGGGCGCGACGGGCGGGGAGAGATCTCCGACGTCGCGGGGCCATTCGCGTCGCTCGACGACCTGTGTCGCCGCGTGGACCTGCGCACCGTCAACAAGCGGGTGCTCGAGTCGCTCATCAAGGCCGGGGCCATGGCATCGCTCGGCGGGCCGGGTGCACTTCTCGACCGCCTCGACACCGCCCTCGAGTCCGCCTCGCGGCATCAGCGCGACGTGGCCGCCGGACAGGGGACGCTCTTCGACCTGTTTGCCGCCCCCGCCGGACCGGTGGTCCAGGTCGCCGATCCAACAGACGCCGCTGAGTCGGTGCCCGTCGAGGATGACGTGCCGCGCAAGGAGCGGCTCCGCTGGGAGAAGGAGCTGCTCGGTCTGTACCTGTCGGAGCACCCGCTCGGCGATATCGCCGGCGTGCTGCCCGAGTACGTGACCGCCTACACCGGCGACCTCGCCGAGGAGAGCGACCAGGCCCGCGTCACGATCGGCGGGATCATCCAGTCAACGCGACGCGTCGTGACCCGCGCCGGCTCGACGATGCTGGTGGCGACCATCGAGGACCTCCAGGGCAGCGTCGAGGTGGTCGTCTTCCCCAAGGTCTTCACCGATACGGTCAACGCCTGGACCGATGACTCCGTCGTGCTCGTCACCGGTCGGGTGGATCGGCGCGACGAGTCGGCCCAGATCCTGTGCGACACGGTCATCGCCTGGGACGACGCGGTTCGGATGGGACCCGCCGGGTTCAGCGCGGAGCGCGACCGGCTGGCTCGCGCCCGTCCCGGGGGCTGGAGCGGCCGAAACGGGAACGGGAACGGGAACGGGAACGGGAACGGGAACGGGAACGGGAACGGGAATGCGTCGCCGCGACCGCAGGCGCCCAGCGCCGCCGGGGTACGTCCGCGCGGAGCCGAGCTCGCCCCGGTTTCCATGGCTCCGTCCGCGCAGCCGGTTGCCGCCGCCGCGGCCGTGGCCGCTGCCGCCGGGGCTGCGGAGCCGCGTGAGGTCGACGACGCACCGGCTCCCGCGGATGCCGTTCCGTTGCGGGTCGCCCCCGAGGCGGCGAGCGGGACGATCGCCATCGGCTTTGATGCCGACGTGCCACTCGACGCGCTCCTGCCGGCGATCGAGGCGCTCACCGCCGCGCTGCGCAGCCGCCCCGGCCCAGTGCCGGTGGTGATCGGTATCGCCGTTGCGGGCGCGACGCGCCAGGTGCGACTCCCGAACCGCGCCGAGTGGAGCGATGAGCTGGGTGCGCACCTGAGCAGCGCCGCCGGACTCCCGCTCAACGTGGAACTGCGGCGGAGCAGCCTCGAGGGCTGACCGGCCCCGCCCCCGCGTCCCCGGCCTCGTTCGGCGACGTTCGCTGTTCCACCGGGCGGCCCTAACGATCAAGCATCCGCCGGGTAGGCACCCAGATTCCCGCCCCGGGCAACCCACGATCTGTATCTCGCCGCAAAGTGCCGCAAATCGGGCTGTGCTTGATCGTTGGATCCATGGGGTGGAACCTCGCCCATTGCGGACCCATGCGGCACGGCCGGCTGCCGCCGGCTGCTATCCTCGCGCCCGTGACGACCGCCAAGCCGAAGCCAGCCGCCAAGCCGAAGCCAGCCGCGACCCGTGCTGCCAAGCCCGTCGCCCGGGCGAAGGCGGCCCCCGTACCGCCGGTCGGCGCCGACCTCGACGCCGCAATCCTGCGCGCACTCCGACGCACCCCGAACCGTGCCGTCGACCTGACCCCGCTGGCGAGCGAGCTCGGCGTCGAGCCGTCCACGGTCCAGCTCGCGCTCGAGCGGATGGCTCGCCGCAGGATGGTGGTCCTCCCCTTCGTCGAGCCGGGCGCGGCCGGGGGCGCCGAACTGGCCGCGGCCGGGCTGCGGTGGCTGATCAGCCGCGAAGGCGGGACGCCCAGGGATACGCCCGTCGCCTTCCAGCCGGCGACCGGCCGGGTCCGCGCGGAGGCGGAAGGTGCGCGGCTGCCACGGGCCGATGTCTACGGGCCTCGCCGCTAGCAGCTAGCAGCTAGCCGCTGGCCGCTAGCCGCTAGCGGCGCACCTCAGCGCTCGTGGATCGTGCCCTGGCGGTCGGGGAACGAGCTGAGGAATCGACGGAGGAAGTGCTGGGTCCGCTCGTCGGCGGGCTCGCCCAGGACCTGCTCGGGCGGGCCGCCCTCAACGATCCGCCCCTCGTCCATGTAGATCACCGTATCGGCCGCCTCGCGGGCGAAGTGCATCTCGTGGGTGACCACGATCATGGTCGTCCCCTCGTGCGCCAGCTCTTCCATGACGGTCAGCACCTCGCCGACGAGCTCGGGATCGAGGGCGCTGGTCGGCTCATCGAACATGAGCACCTTGGGCTCCATGCACAGTGCACGCGCGATGGCCACGCGCTGCTTCTGACCACCCGAGAGCCGATCGGGGTACTCGTCACGCTTCTCGATGAGCCCGACCTTCGCGAGGTACTTCTCGGCGGCGGTCACAGCCTCGTTCTGTGGCAAGCCACGCACCCGCATCGGCGCTTCGATCAGATTCGCCAGTACGCTCATGTGCGGGAAGAGGTTGAACTCCTGGAAGAGCATCCCCGCGCGGAGCCTGATCTGGCGGATCTGCTCCTGCCGTCCGCGGGTGTTGGCGTGGAGTGGATCGGCTTCGACGCGCAACCCGTCGATCTCGACACTGCCGACGGTCGGCTCCTCGAGGAAGTTGA
>JAOUHE010000219.1 GCA_029865285.1 Chloroflexota bacterium | reverse complement strand
AGGCCCGTGACGGAGCGACCCGTGGCTCACATACGACGACATCCCAAGGCTCCCAACCGATGGCAGGTTCGATACATCGACCCCTATGGCAAGGAGCGGTCAAAGAACTTCGGCCGCAAGGTCGACGCCGAGAAGTTCCTCCACACCGTCGAGGTGCAGAAGATCAAGGGCGAGTGGACCGACCCCGCCGCAGGCAAGACGAAGTTCGGCGAATGGGCCATCCAGGTCGACACCACTCGTCCCAACAGGAGGGAATCAACGCGGTCACGCGATGCCTCCTACCTGCGGAACCTTGTTCTCCCCACCTTCGGCGAGGCGGAACTCGGCGCAGTTCAGCCGAACGACATCCGACTCTGGATAGCCGACCTGCAGGATCAGGGGTACGCCCCTGGGACAATCGCGAAGGCCTACCAGATCCTGTCGCGAGCCTTCCGTGTCGCCGTGGCCGACGGTCTCATTCCTCGCACTCCATGCCGTGAGATCACGCTTCCCAAGGATGACCGCGACGAGAAACGCTTCCTCACAGTCACTGAAGCGGAGGATCTCGCCAACGCTATCGACCCGCGCTACCGGGCGTTCGTCCTGACCGCTACCTACACCGGACTCCGCTTCGGCGAGCTGGCGGCGCTACGCACCAACGATCTCGACTTGCTTCGTGGAACTCTCAGGGTCGACGAGCAGCTCAGTCGGCAGGGTTCTTGGAAGATGGTCGCCGGCCCGCTCAAGTCCAAGAATGCGTACCGCACAATCGGCATACCCGCCTTCCTGTGCGCGGAGCTCGCAGCTCACCTAGCCCAGTACCCATCCGAATCGGACTTCGTGTTCTCGCACGCCCAGGGCGGGCCGCTTGACTACAACCGATTCCGCCGGCGGCATTGGAACCCAGCCGTCGAATCATCCGTAGGCAGTCCGTGCACTCCACACGACCTCCGCCACACCCACGTCGCGATGCTCATCGCCGAGAATCAATCCCCCCGGTACATCGCCGACCGACTCGGCCATGAGAGCACCCGAACCGTCCTTGACGTGTACGGACACCTCTACGAGGGCATCGACGAGGCCGCCATGGAAGGTCTCGATCGCCTCCGCTCCCAAGCTGTGGCCGACCCCGGGCGGCCGCCAGACGGGTCGATTGTCGTGTCGATGGACACCAGATCGAGAAACCTGTAGTCGCTGCCGAGGCGTGGAGCGTGACCTTGAACTTCGACCGACTGGCGCTGTGAGCGTGGCAAACCCATGCGGGGCCGCCGCGCATCCACCATTCACGGCCAACCTGGCGTCCTCCGCGCCACGCCCGACGTCGTCCAATGCCACCAGTGCGGAGAGTGGTACCGCAATCTCGCTGCTCACGCCTGGGCCACCCACGGGCTCAATGCAACCGAGTACGGCCGAACCTACGGCCCGATGCGGAAGACGAAGCTGGCTGCACCGAACCTCCGAGCCGAGCAGTCCAGACGTGCGCGAGACCGCCTCATCGAGGTCGGCGAACCACACCGTGAGGCGATCAAGCGACCCTCCACCGACGAGCGGCGTCGTCGCGCAGTGAAGGCAGAACGTCGTGCCGAACACGAGCTGAACGCCACCGAGCCTGAACGGACTCGACCAATGCTGGAGGCGAGGTCCGGATCGAAGGGGCGGCTCCCTGACCACCTTCTCCGACAAGCCGTCGACGTGTTCATCAATGTGCTGGCAGTTCAGTCACGAGGTTCTGCAGCGTGGTGCCGCGGTCGGCGACGACGTGCACCCATTCGTGTTGGGCCAGTGAAGGAGGCGCGGACCCGGGCTGTCCAGGAAAGGTGAAGCCTCGGGACCGGTAGAACTCCCACACTCGACGCCCCAGTGTGCCGGGGGCCAGGTGTTCGAGGTCTGCCTACTTGGCCGCCAAGGCCGGGTCATTTTCGACTGCACACCGGCTGTCGCCGAGGTCGGCCTTCGTGTGGAGGACAAGACGGGGGAACTCGGCGAAGTTCGCAACGTAGCCGTTCGTTGCGAAGTCCACGACCGCTTCGTCGTAGCTGGTCGCCCCGAACCGCTCGATGGCGTCGATGATCTCCTCGCCGACGCTGAGTGCCCGGGCCACTGCGCGCAGCTTGGCATCGAGCTCAGGGTTTGCCGGCCGAGCAAGCATTCCGATCAGAATGATCTCCTGCAGCATTCGTACTCGGAAGACCCAGTCCCGCCGAGCCAGGGCCTTGGCGAAGCCTGGATTCCGACGGGCGTCGCCGCGCTTGCGGAGTGGAGCCGGTCATCGCGATGCACTGGTTGACCCAGACCAAAGATTGCAGCTCGGCCAGGCCTCCACTCGGTGCGGCGGCAGACTCGATGCCATTGTGGATCATCACCACCTCGTCGAGCGACGGGGGCTGTAGTTGACCGAATCGGCGCTTGGCAGCGGGACGGGACGTGCCTGAGGCGCGCTCATCTCGGAACCGCCCTGGTCAACCGACCGGCTCGAGAATGACCACCGGGATCTGCCGCGCGGTGCTCGCCTCGTAGTCGGCGAACCCGCGATAGCGCTCCTTCTGCGTCTCCCAGATCGTGTCGCGTTCAGCACCCTCTGCGGTCCGCGCCCGCACCTCGACGGTGATGGCGCCCACTTCGATCGTGGCCTCCGGGTTCGCGACCAGGTTGTGATACCAGTCCGGATTGGAGGACGCCCCGCCCTTGGAAGCGAACACGGCGTATGCGTCGCCGACCGCCTGGTACATCATCGGGTTGACCCGCTCCTTGCCGGACCTGGCTCCCACGCTGTGCAGCAACAACAGTGGCGCGCCTTCGAACTGTCCGCCGACTCGG
>JAOUHE010000059.1 GCA_029865285.1 Chloroflexota bacterium | reverse complement strand
GGATGGCGAAGCCGACACGCATGTCCCGCTCGCGGCGGCCCAGGCGGGCGAGGTCAACCGTCAGCACCAGCGCCTCGTAGCCGTTGGCGACCGCGCGCTCGACCATCGCTCGTCGCGCCCCGGGATCGGCCAGCAGGTAGACCTGGTACCAGCGCGGCCCGTCGATCGCAGCGACATCGGCCATGTCGGTGGTCGCCGAGGTGGAGAGGGCAAACGTCATGTCTCGCGCCGCCGCAGCGCGGGCGGTGGCCAGCTCACCGTCGGCGTGGGCCATCCGCTGGAGGGCGGTCGGGGCGATCCAGATCGGTGTCGGCCACCGGCGGCCGAGCATCTGGACCGATGTGTCCACCTTCGAAACGTCGCGCATGACGCGCGGCACGAGGACGCGGCTCGCGAACGCGATTCGGTTTCCTTCGAGCGTCCGCTCGTCGTTCGCGCCACCGGCAAAGTAGGCGAGCGGACCGGGGGCAAGGCGCTGCGCGGCCACGCGCTCGTAGTCATGCAGGTTCAGCAGGTCCGGGTCGGCCGGCAGGCTCGGCTCGAAGCTGGCACGCGGCGGAACGGGCAGTCCGCGAGGCGCGCTCATCCCAGCGCGCTCGCAGGGTGGTCGCTCATCGCAAGAGTGTACCGATGGATTGGGCTGGCCAAGAGATCGCGTAGCATCCCGTTCATGCCCGACTTCGATCCCGAAGCGACCCTTCCGGGCGCGCCCGACCCGTGGGCCGGCTCGACCATGCCGCTTCTGCGCGACGGCCCGCCGTACGCCATGACCGAGATGATCGCCGCCGAGCCGGCGCTCGGCGAGCGGCTCGTCCGCCGGCTGACTGCTGACCCGGCAATCCCGCGGCTCGCGGCGCTGATCCACGCGGCGGTCGCCGACAGCCGGCCGATCCTGACCACCGGCTGCGGGACGAGCGAGCATGCTGCCCTGATGGCCGCCGCCCTGCTCGGTGAGGCGCTCGACGCCGGGGTGCGCAGCGCCCAGGCGTTCGAGCTGGTGCGGCGCCCGCCCGCCAACGGCGTGCTGCTGGCCGTCTCGCACGAGGGCGGCACCACGGCGACCAACGACGCGCTGCGCGGCGCGCGGGACGCCGGTGCCGCCACCGCGCTCATCACGGTGAGCGGCCGCTCCCCGGGAGCCGCCCTCGCCGACGTGCTGCTGCTCACCGGCGAGCAGGACCAGTCCTGGTGCCACACCGTCGGGTATCTCTCGCCGCTGGTGGCGGCCGCGGTCCTGGCGGGCGCGCTCCGCGAACAACCGGTCGACCCGATCGTCGTGCGCGCGCTGCTGCAGATCGCCGACCACGAGGCCGGTGCTGAGCAGATGGCTGCTGCCCTGTCCGGCTGCACGCGGCTGCTGGTGGTCGGGTCGGGTATTGACTACGCCGCAGCGCGCGAGCTGGCATTGAAGATCGAGGAGGGAGCTCGACTGCCGGCAGCGGCGCACCACCTCGAGACGATCCGCCACGGCCACCTCGCCGCCGCCGATGCGCGCACCGGCCTCGTCCTTCTGCTCACCGATGGCGAGGCGTGGGGCGCGCCGCTCCTCGAGCGGTCGAGAGCCGTGCTGCGTTCCGCGCAGGCGCTGGGCATGCCGGCAGCGGCGATCGTGGCGGCCGATCTTGGCGACGACATCCCCCTGGGCCTCACCCCCGCCGGACGCCTGGCGGTGCCACTCGCCGCCGGGTTGCCGCGGATCGTCGCGGCGGCACTCGGCGGCGCCATCCCGCTCCAGTTGCTCACCGAACGGCTGGCCCGTGCGCGGGGCGTCAACCCCGACACCCTGGGCCGGGAGGACCCACGCCAGGCAGCCGCGGCGGACGCCTGACCCGGTGCGCCTGCGCACACGTTGACCGGAGCCCTATGATCCGAGCTTCAGTCGCGGCCCGGTGACGCGCTCGGCTGCTTGGCATTAGAAGGGGTACAACACATGCGCGCACGCGGCTGATCGATTCTGCTTCTTGCTCTTTTCACGCTGACGATCACGGCCAGCCCCGCACTCGCCCGACCCGCAACCTCGGCTGAGCCGGGCCCCGGCGCGCCACAGGCGAGCCACCCGGTGGTCCGCTACGCGACGCATTCCGACGTGACCGCTCGACCGTTGCGAGCCCTGCCGGCGCTGCCGGCGCGGGTGGGCGAGCTGTTCGAACGGCCCAGAAAGGGGCCTCTGCCCGGGCGCGAGTCGGGCGGAACGGCGACCCCGGATGCGGCGGTGCAGAGCGCACCGGTCACCGCGGCGGCCGCGACGGGCGGCACGAACTTCGAGGGGATCGGCAACCTCGACGGCGTGCTTCCACCCGACCCGAACGGCGACATCGGGCCGACCCAGTACGTGGAGACGGTCAACCTGCACCTCGCGGTCTACAACCGCAACGGCACCCTTGCCTACGGGCCGGTGACCATCAACACTCTGTGGCAGGGCTTTGGTGGCGCCTGCGAAACGTCGAACGATGGGGACCCGGTCGTGCAGTACGACCAGCTGGCGAACCGCTGGATGATCAGCCAGTTCGCCCTGCCGCGCTTCCCGCGCGGGCCGTTCTACCAGTGCATTGCCGTCAGCCAGACCGGCGACGCAACCGGCAGCTACTACCGCTATCAGTTCCTGGTCAGCAACAACAAGCTCAACGACTACCCGAAATTCGGCGTCTGGCCGGACGCGTACTACATGAGCATCAACCAGTTCAGCTGCAAGTTCATCGGCTGCAGCTGGGCCGGCGCCGGGGCGATCGCCTTCGAGCGCGACGCCATGCTCTCCGGGCAGGCCGCCCGCATGGTCTATTTCGACCTCTACAGCACCGATCCGAACCTGGGCGGCATGCTGCCCTCCGACCTGGACGGGAACACGCCTCCGCCGACCGGTGCGGCAAACATCTTTGCGCAGATGGACGACGACGCCTGGGGATACTCGCTCGACCAGCTTCAGCTGTGGGGCTTCCACGTGGACTGGGCCGACCCCGCCACATCCACCTTCACGCGGACGACGACGATGGGCGTTTCGGCATTCGACTCCGACATGTGCGGCTACGCCCGCAACTGCATCCCGCAGCCGGGCGGGACGAAACTCGATGCGCTGAGCGACCGGCTGATGTACCGGCTTGCGTACCGGAACTTCGGCGACCACCAGGCGCTTGTCGTCAATCACACGGTGGATGCCGGTGCCGACAAGGCCGGGGTCCGCTGGTACGAGCTGCGGAATGGCGGCGCGGGCTGGGGCGTTGCCCAACAGAGCACGTTCTCGCCGGACGACGCCAATCGCTGGGTGGCCAGCGCGGCGATGAACGGGGCGGGCGACATCGCCATCGCCTATTCGGTCTCCAGCGGTAGCGTCAGCCCATCGATCCGAGCGGCGGGCCGCGCCACGAGCGACCCGGCAAACACCCTTGGATCCGTGATCACGTTGAAGGCAGGGTCCGGTTACCAGACGCACAGTTCGGGGCGGTGGGGCGACTACAGCATGCTGGCCGTCGACCCGCTCGATGACTGCACCTTCTGGTACGCGGGCGAGTACACCGCCGGCGTGAGCAGCGCGGGCTGGCACACGTTCATCGGCTCGTTCACGATCTCGAGCTGCAGCAGCACGCCCACGGCACCAGTGGCCAACTTCAGCGCCACGCCGACGAGCGGTGTTGCCCCGCTGTCCGTGCAGTTCACCGATACCTCGTCGGGGGCGCCAACATCGTGGTCGTGGACCTTCGGTGACGGCGGCACGTCCACTTTGCAGAACCCCTCGCACACCTACTCCGCGGCCGGTAGCTACACCGTCACGCTGACGGCGACCAACGGGGTCGGGTCGGATGGAGAGACGAAAGTGGCCTACATCAACGTCTCAGCGCCGAGCCCCATCTCGCTCACCGTCTCGGGATACAAGGTCAAGGGGGTGCAGAAGGCGGACCTGACGTGGTCTGGTGCGTCCGGCGCGAACGTTGACGTCTACCGGAATGGCGTGAAGACCACGACGGCAAACGCCGGCTCCTTCACGGACAACATCAACCAGCGTGGCAGCGGCTCGTACACCTACCGGGTGTGCCAGGAAGGCAGCACCACTGTCTGCTCGAACGAGGTGACGATCACCTTCTAGGTGAGACCGCGGGGTCGCGACCAGAACCCGTCCGGGCCGGATCCGTCGCCTGCCGCGACGGGGTAGGCCGGCATGTTGACCGCGGGTATCATCGGTCTCGCCCAAGCATCTCCGCGAGGTCGTCCGTGGCCAGCCTGATCGAGTGCGTCCCGAACTTCTCCGAGGGGCGCCGCCCCGAGGTCGTCGAGGAGATCGTGCGCACCGTACGGTCGATCGACGGCGTCACCCTGCTGGATTACTCCCGCGACGAGACGCACAACCGCAGCGTGGTCACCTTCGCCGGGGCGGCCGAGCCGGTCGTGCGGGCCGCCTCCGCCGCCGTCGGGCGCGCCCTCGAGTTGATCGACATGGAGCAGCACAGCGGCGCGCATCCGCGTATCGGTGCGGTGGACGTGATCCCGTTCGTCCCCCTCGGCACCACCCGAATCGAGGAGTGCATCGACCTGGCGCGGCGGTTCGGCGAGCAGATCGCCACGCGCTTCGAACTCCCGGTCTACCTGTACGGGGCTGCCGCCCTGCGCCCGGAGCGCCAGCGCCTTGCCGCCGTGCGCAAGGGCCAGTACGAAGGCCTCAAGGAGCAGCTGGGGGTCGACCCATCACGTGATCCGGACTTCGGGCCCAAGCGCCTCCACCCGCGGGGCGGCGCGGTGGCGGTGGGGGCCCGCAAGCCGCTGATCGCCTTCAACGTGAACCTGGCGACCGACGACCTGGTCATCGCCCAGCGCATCGCCGAGACGATCCGCGAGTCGTCCGGCGGCCTGCCGGCGGTGCAGGCCATGGGCGTGCTGCTCGAGAACCCCGGTGAGCCGCGCTACGCGCAGGTCAGCATGAACCTGGTCGACTGGGAACGGACCGGCATCACCCGGGTCGTCAATGAGATCCGGCACCTCGCGCGCGCTAGCGGGACCGATATCGACCACTGCGAGCTGATCGGGCTGGCACCGGCGGGCGCACTCCTCGACGTTGCCGCCGATGCCCTCGGGCTGCGGGGCTTCACGCCCGACCAGGCGCTCGAACTGCGACTCGCCCGGGACCGATGACGAGCCTGCGCGACGACCTGCGCGTTGCGATCGAGGGCGCCCGTGACGCCGCCCTGGCCGCGGGCGATCTCCGGCTCCCCGAGGGTGTGACGCTTCCGCCGGTGGCCATCGAGCGACCGGCTCGTCCCGAGCACGGCGACTACGCAAGCAACGCGGCGATGCAGCTCGCCCCGCTCGTCCGGGACGCGCCGATGCGCATTGCCGAGACGCTCCGCCACCACATGCCGCCCGCGGCCGGCGTGGCCGAGGTCAGCGTGGCGGCCCCGGGCTTCGTGAATCTGCACCTCGACCCTGCATGGGTCGCGAGCCAGGTGGCGGCGATCCGGGAGGCGGGTACGGCCTTCGGCCAGGTCCGCGTGGCCAAACCGAAGCGCATTAACGTCGAGTTCGTGTCGGCCAACCCGACCGGCCCGCTCACCGTCGGGAACGCCCGCGGGGCGTTCGTCGGTGATCTGCTCTGCCGGGTGCTCGAGGGTGTCGGGCACGAGGTGACGCGCGAGTACTACTTCAACGACTTCGGGACGCAGGTGCACAACCTCGGGCGGTCGGTGCTCGCCCGCCGCGACGGCGAGCCGGTTCCCGAGGACGGCTACCAGGGCGACTACGTTGCCGACCTGGCGGCGGCCGTCCCCGACGAGGTGTGGGCCGCGGCCACTGCTGCCGACGCGGACGCCGGATGGGTGCTCGGGCGTTGGGCCTCAGAACAGGTCCGCGCCGGGATCGAGGCAAGCCTGGCGCGGCTCGGTGCGCACTTCGACGTCTGGAAGGGAGAGTCTTCGCTCCATGACGAGGGCTGGGTGGCCCGCGCCGTCGAGCAGCTCCGCGCGGCCGGCCAGATGTACGAAGACGAGGGAGCGACCTGGTTCCGCTCCACGGCGTACGGCGATGACAAGGACCGCGTCGTCTTCCGCTCGAACGCCCAGCCGACCTACTTCGCGTCGGACATCGGCTACCTCGCCGAGAAGTTCAGCCGTGGCTTCGACGAGCTGGTCTACCTGTGGGGCGCCGATCACCACGGCACGGTTGCACGGCTGCACAACGCGGCTGAGGCGATGGGGCACGATCGCGACGCGGTGCAGGTGATCCTGATCGCCTGGGTCCGCTTCGTGCGTGGCGGGGTGGTCGACTCGATGTCCAAGCGCACCGGCGAGTTCGTCAGTCTCGACGACCTGCTGGCCGAGATCGGCGCGGACGCGGCACGCTGGTTCTTCGGCTCACGTGCGGTCAGCACCGGAATCGACTTCGACATCGAGCTAGCCAAGCAGCAGAGCGCGGAGAACCCGGTCTACTACGTGCAATATGCCCATGCCCGGTGTGCTTCGATCCAGCGGATCGCCGCGGAGCGCGGCCTGGCCCCCGACGCGGGCGAGGCCGGCACCCTGCTCCAGCATCCGGCCGAACAGGCGCTCATCCGCCGCCTGCTGGCCCTTCCCGAGGTGGTGGGCGATGCCGCGGAGCGCCGCGAGACGCACGAGCTGACCGCCTACTGCCTCGAGGTGGCGCGCCTCTTCAGCCAGTTCTACCGCGACTGCCGGGTCCTGCCGGAAGGGCCCGATGAGGTACCGATGTCGCAGGCTCGGCTGGCCCTGACCGATGCCACGCGCCAGGTGCTGTCCAACGCGCTCGGGCTGCTCGGCATCTCCGCGCCGGAGTCGATGTAGCGCTAGCCGCCGAGTGCGGCCTGTAGCGCGGTGAGGGCCTCCGCCGAAGTGGCCTGCAGCAAGATCGTCTCCCGATCGCCCACCAGGCGTAGGTCGCTGTTGAGGGAGAGACTGCCCTGCACGTCGGCATATCGGTCGGCGAACTCGGTCACCTCGATCGGCGCGTCCCAGATGATCCGCAGGGCGAGCGCCAACTCGCCATCCGGCCCGATGGCAACCACGACGCGATCGCCACCCCACCCCTCGGACGCCAGCTCCGCGTCCGCCTGCGACAGGCCGATCCCCTCCAGCCAGATCTCGATCATCGCCTCGCCGAGCGTCGTCTCGCGGGCGATCGACCAGCCCGCGCCAAGCGAGGCGAACACATCGGGCACCTCGACGGCGATCGGCTCTTCCCCATCGATGTAGGCGTCCGGATGGAGCACCTGCTCGGTGGAAGACGGCGGATCGGCGTAGGCGGCGTTCACGGCGTCCCAGCCGCCGGATGCGTAAAGCTGGCCGACGAATGCGGCACCGGCCGCGTACGGAAACTCGAGCTGCCGAACCATCCAGGGCGGGATGCCGGACGTGTCGGGAATCGGCGTCTGCTGGATCTCGAGCAGCTCCTCGGCGGTAAGGTGGCCGATCGCCCAGAGCACCATCGCGGTCGAAGCGTCTCCCTCCTCCAGGGCCACCCTCGCCATCTCCGCGTCGTCCTCACCGTTCAGCTGGTCGTGTGCCGCCGCGGTATCGAACGCGGCGTCCTGCAGAGCGTGGGTGTACTCGTGGGCGTAGGTGATCCGCGCCTCCGCGGTGAGGCCCGCATCGGTCACCACCACCATCCGCTGACCGTCGAAGTCGTAGTAACCGAGCACCTGGTCGGCGTACAGGCGCTGCGTGAGCTCGGCGATGTCCTGCTGCGCGGTCAGCAGGCCGAGCGCCCGCAAGGTGGCGTTCTCTGCGTCACGCTCTTCAGGCGGGAAGTCGCGGTCGAAGACCTTCGCCAGGGCATCCGCCAACTCGGCGCGGGTCAGGATCTGCGGCGGGTCGATCTGCGGCGCCGGCAGACCGCGCAACGCGCGCACATCGGTCTCGATTTCGGCAAAGATCGCGAGCGGGTCCTGCGACGGCGTCGGCTCGCCGGAGGGTTCGGGACTGACGGTGGCGATCTGCGGGGTGGCGCTGGCGAACGGCCAGATGCCGACCTGGAATCCCATGCCGCGGGCCGCCAGGAAGGCGACCATCAATGCCGCGAGGAGCAGGACGGTGATCGCCGTCAGGCGTTTTGCCGTTGCAGACATCGGTCCGATTGTCGCACCGATGAGGTTCCGAAAGGTTCAGGTTTCTTAAGCCAAGACCCGCCTTGGGATTCACGCACCGGTTCTACCGTTCACCGTGCGAGTTGGAGATCCTATCGGGTTTCTGCCTCCACCCTCCCTCCTTCGAGCGCCGGTGTCATTGGGCGGGCACCGGCGCTCGTGCTTTCCGGTAGCATCGGCCATCCCATGGAGATCACCTGGTACGGGCGTGCGTGCTTCCGCCTGAAGGGCCGCGAAGCGACCGCCATCACCGATCCGTGTCCCCCCGCGACCGGGTTCGTGGCGGGCAAGCACGAGGTCGACCTCCTCACGATCTCCCACGCCCATGCCGACCATGCCTACACCCGATCGATCACCGCCGGCCTGACGCTCACCCGTCCCGGCGAGTACGAGCACCGCAACCTGCTGGTCACCGGGGTCCGCACCTTCCACGACGGTGCCCGGGGGGCGGAACGCGGCGAGAACGTGATCTTCGCGATCGAGATCGACGGCGTCCATGTCTGCCACCTCGGCGACCTGGGCCATCTGCTCACCGAGGAAGAGCTGGCCGAGCTCGGGCCGATCGACGTCCTGCTGGTGCCGGCCGGGGGCAACTTCACCATCTCGCCGGCCGAGGCCGCGGAGGTGGTGGCGCAGATCAGCCCCAAGATCGTGATCCCGATGCACTTCGCCACCGACGGCGCATCGGCCGATCTGCTCGGCCCCGAGCGCTTCCTGCACGAGCTGGCCGTGGGTGAGCCGGTCCGCCAGCCCAAGGCCGTCGTACACGTCTCCTCGCTCCCCGAAGAGACGCAGGTGGTTCTGCTCGAGGCGCGCGGCAGAACCGGCTGAAGATTCGGGGCAGATGGCTGCGCAATCCGTTGTGCCCCTGCAACGGGTACGGTACCGGACCTCACCAGACCCCTCTCAAGGCCCGCGCGATGGTGACCGTCGGTACTATGCAGCGCGGTACTTCTGTCGTAATCTGCGGGTCCTTGGAACACCCAAGGGGGTCTGACACGGGCGATCCGTGCAGATGCATCAGGGGAGCTGGAAAGAGTATCGAGGAATCATCCCGTGAACGCCCGCACGACGGCCGCATCCCGGCCAACCATCCTGTTCGCCGCTGTTGCGGCCCTGGCCCTGTCACTGATGTGGGTGATCAGCCCGGTCCTTGGTTCGCACATCGAGCCCATCTACGTCGACTCCGAGAACGCGAATTCGTGCGAAGACCTCGGCCTCGACGGTGACGGCTGGAACCTCGACAGTGGGGTTGTCCAGTCAGGGACGCACACCTACACCAATGGCGATTGGAGCATCACCATCACCTCGGACGCCGAGAAGAAGAGCTTCAGCTTTTCCGACGCAGATCCGCTGGTGCTGATGATCGCCGTCAAGGCGGGCAATGGCTACAACCTGTACGACTACACCCCAGATGGTGAAGACGCCGATTCTGGCCTGCTCACCCCGAGCAACGGTGGGGAGGGTCAGCAGACCGGCCTGAGCCACTTCTTCATCTGCTTCGGCGAGCCGGGCGAGTCCGAGTCGCAGAGCCAGAGCCAGTCGCAGAGCCAGAGCCAGTCGCAGAGCCAGAGCCAGTCGCAGAGCCAGAGCCAGTCGCAGAGCCAGAGCCAGTCGCAGAGCCAG
>JAOUHE010000218.1 GCA_029865285.1 Chloroflexota bacterium | reverse complement strand
TCCCAAAACGACCAGCTGGTTTGGGCCGTTCAGAAAGCCCTGGGCCGACCCCGAGAGAGCCACTTCTAGGGCCATCCCCACCTCGAGCGCCCTTTCAAATGTGGCAAACCAGGAACGCCTGTCCGACTTCGTGTCCTCGCCGTCGACGCGCAACTCCAAGTCCCGCGGGATCTTCTTGCCGACAACGGCGAACATTTCTTCGCCGTTGCCAAAACCGGTTGCCACCCACCTGGTGGGCAGCAATCGCAGACGTGCGGTGTAGCGCCCCGCGGTTCGTGGTCCTCCCGGCTCTTTGGTCGCCATGGCTTTCTGGGTGGCACTGGCGACGAAGGCGGCACGGTTTGCGCCAAGGGTCGAGGCCAGGCTGGTCCACAGCTCCATTTGTTCCGTTTCCGTGCGCGTCTTTGCCTGGGCCGACCAATACTCTGCGCCGAGCTGGCTCTCAAACTCGCTGAGCATCGGATCGTGTTGGTCGATGTGGATCTGATCGGGATAGACCCGAATCCGCAAGAGTGTTGGATCACCGGCCACGATGCGCGTCTCGAGACGTATGGGGAACAACGCCACTGGCACCCCGGCATCGAGGCCGATGACTGCCGTCTTCAGCCTTGATCCGGTCGCAGAGTCAAGCGTGACCGACGTCATGGCAGCAGCGTTTCGGCGTGGGCGATGATTCGATACGGGCGGCGAAGTGCGATCCTGGCCATGGCAGCTGCGTCGTCCCCCCAGGTGTCTTCTTCGATTTCCAGTCCGGCCACTCTGACGCCATCGAGTCGGGCGTGAGTGAGCGTGTCGAGCTCTGCTTGATTGGACACTAGGTGGCCCCATCCGAGCGAGTCCCAACTTCCGAGCGAGGCGGGATCCTGGGTGAACTGTGATGGATCGCCATCGTCGAGGCCAAAACGGGGATCGCCTGGTTGTTCTTCTATCACCACAAAATATCCGCCGTCCTTGTTGTCGAGGTTGGCGCCGAGATCGGCCGTGGCCACTGGGAAGCCATAGGCCCGGGCACCGCGACCGAGAGCGGCACCAAAGGTCGGGGGGATCGGTTGGAGGTAGTCGGGAGAGATGACCGCCGACCGTCCGGTACCCGTGACGATGCCTGGTAACAGGTACACCAGGGCGGTTGGATAACGCACGAGCAACTCGCCTCTGATGAAGACGACTGCTTGTGCATCAGGGCCGCCCGCCCCCAATTCACGCCGTGTGCCCCATTCCGCAATGGGCTCGATCTCGTCCGCTCCCCCGGCGAGGCTCCAGAACCTGGTCATCCATGTGTCGGTCAAGACCACGGGGTATTCCCGCCAGAGAAACTCGCGAGCCAGTTCGTGATTGAGTCCTACGAGGAACGACTCGATCGTCGCTTGATTGGTTTCGAGCAGGGAGACCGCATCAGTGCCTATCTGGTCTATCCCCGGACACAGATACTCGATGCCAACGTCGAGCATCCGTTGAAACCCGGGTTGAGCGAACGTCGGTTGGGCAGCGAGGGCGGGCGGCGGTAGCCGGTCGACACCGACCATAGGCTCCGGGGTGACTCTCTGTTTGACTGCGGAGACGACTGTTGCCACTACGTCGATCGCTCGGCGTAGCTTCGTGCCAAGCGCCAGCAGCTCGCCCGGGTCGCGGGGTTCGGGGGCGGAGACCGTGCCGGATCCAGCCTTGAACATCTCCCAAACCTGGGTGGCGAGCTGGTTGAGCTGAAGGGCTTGTTCGACGAATTGTGTCACCTTGGTGCGTTGTCTGGCTGAGACCGACCCCGAATCGGGCATGAGCTCGAGCAGTTCGGCAGATCGTTTGGCGATTTCACTGGCGTATACAGCCAGGGCGCTGAGGCTGCGCCGCGCCTCTTTGGTGAGCCGCCCCTCCAGGTTGCCTGCCCTCGTGGCACCGGCGGCCAGTGCCGTCGCCAGGCCAGAGGTGACCTGGACCGCATCCGTCAGCCCGACCCATGCCGGTTCCCCTGCACCCCTGTGCTCCAGCACGGCTGAGGCCGCACCAGAAAGCCCTTCGAAGACAGCGGAAACCACATCAGGCTCGAACCCGTGAAGCCCGGTCGGATAGGGCGACGCCACGGGCCTCGTCACCACCGGGCGGCCGGAAATTGCCGCGGTCATTCGTTCCAACCACGCGTCATCGGCGAGCGACGACCCGGCCGGCGCGGCCCGCAACACCACATTGGCATAGCGGCCCGTATTCGCAAACAGCGAGGAGGCTATCTGGCTCGCCAAAGTGGGGGCACCCCGAGAGACCAGGCCGAGCCGCTGCGGTCGCCCCCTCAGGTGAGAGACTCTGGTCAGAGTTGGTGCAAACGCCGCCCTGGCAAAATCAGCATGTCCGGTGAGCACACCGGCGACAGTTCTGTTCTTGTCGGCGGACATGCGTCCGTGGGCGCTCGCAGTGATACGCAACAGCGTGTCATCGGCGACACCCGCCTCGGTCGAGACCAGTCTGCGTTCCCAACGGGCGCCGAAAGCGGCGGCTGCGTTGGCGCTGGTCAGGTATGCGTTGACCGATCGGATTCCCGCCGCCTGGGTCCACGCCTCGGCCATGATCGCTTCCTGGTCGCGGCGCACCGCCTCCGCTGCGAGCCCCGCTACCGCCCGTTGCTGCGGTGCCAGGTTGAGCTGACCGAGCCAGAGCGGTGGATCACCGAGCGCGCCGACCGTCGTTCGCCCGGCGGGGAGCCCTCCGTAGAGCGGAGCCGTCACGACCGGGTCGTCGATGAGCTGATCGTATTGTTCGCCCGCTTCGGTGGCCCCGGGAGCATTGACCTGGCTTCTGATGGCAGATCTCAA
>JAOUHE010000217.1 GCA_029865285.1 Chloroflexota bacterium | reverse complement strand
TGTGATAGCGCGCCAGTTTGATGGCGCCCTCGACCGCCTCGGTGCCCGAGTTGGTCAGGAAGACGCGTGCCGGCTCCGCAAACGGCGCGATCCGTGCCAGGTGCTCGGACAGCTCCGTGTAGCGTGGCTCGTAGAAGTCCGTGGCGGCGATGTGGATCAGCCGATCGGCCTGCTCCTTGATGGCCGCCACTACTGCGGGGTGGCCGTGGCCGGTGCTGCACACGGCGATGCCGGCGGCGAAGTCGAGGAAGCGGTTGCCGTCGACGTCGGTGACGACATAGCCGCTGCCGCTCTCGGCGACGAGGGGGTACGCCCGCGTGAGGCTGGGACTGACCACGGCGTCATCGCGGGCAATGAGCGCGCGCGCGCGCGGCCCGGGCAGTTCGGTGACAAGATGCGGCGCCGGCTTGCGGGCAGCCGCCGACGAGGTGCTGGTCTCGATGGACATCGGTACCAAGTACTCCGAGCGGAACGGCGCGTCCTGCCCGCGCCCCTGGCTAGTTGGGCGCCTATCGTAGCAGTCGGAGCCACCGGTTCAGGAGTGGCGCACCGCCTCTCCGATCAGCCCCGGGCCACGGTAGACCAGCCCTGTCCACAACTGGACGAGGTCGGCCCCCGCGTCGCGCAGGGCCTCCGCGTCCGCGGCGCCGCCGATACCGCCCGATGCCATGATGGCGAGCCGGTCGCCGACCAGCGCGCGCGTCCGCCTCACCGCGCCCCGCGTACGAATCAGGAGAGGCGCACCTGAGAGCCCGCCGGTCTCTGACGACAGCAGCGCCGGTGAGGAGAGGCGGTCGCGGACCAGCGTGCTGTTCGACAGGATCACGCCACGCGCCGCGGTCCTGAGCACCACGGCCAGCACTGCCTCGAGCTCTCCGGCGCCGAGGTCGGGAGCCAGCTTGACGAAGATCGGTCGCGCACAGCCGAGCCGCCTGCCCGCCTCGTCGAGCGCGTCGACCAGCTCGCGCAGGCGTTCGGGCGCCTGGAGGAGGCGCAGATCGGGGGTGTTTGGAGAGCTGACATTCACGGCGAGGTAATCTGCGACCGGCCCCACCAGTCGCTGGGCGGCGAGATAGTCGTCCACGCTCCGCTCTTCCGGGGTCTGCCGGTTCCGACCGATGTTGATGCCCACCACGAACCCCGCCGGCAGGTGGCGGCGTGCCAGCATGACGTTGCGGGCCAGCGCTGCCGCCCCGGCGTTGTTGAACCCGAGTCGATTGATGAGCGCCCGGTCGGCCGGGAGGCGAAAGAGGCGCGGTCGTGGATTACCGCCCTGTGGAAGCGGTGTCACCGTGCCGACCTCCGCGAAGCCCAGCCCCATGGCGGCCCAGCCGCGCAGCGCGATCCCGTCCTTGTCAAAGCCCGCGCCGACACCGACCCGGTTCCGAAACTGCAGCCCTGCGACCTCCACGCTATCGCGCGGCTGTCGCGCACCGCCGGCCCAGCCCGCGACACCGCGACCGATGCTGTTTCCGCCCATGATGCGGAGCAGCTTCATCGTCAGCCGGTGGATCCGCTCCGGTTCGAAGCGGAAGAGGAGCGGGCGCGCGATGCGGTAGGCGAGGGCTCGCCAGGACAACTGCCGGCGCTCCGAAGGGTCAGTCGTCGCGGGCGCGCGGGAAGGCCATCTCGATCGGCCGGACGGTCGGCAGCGGCTCGCCGTCGGCACCGGTCTCCACGCCATCGGGCGCCATGAACTCGTGCCAAACCTCGGTACCGGCGGCCGGCGGGTCGTCGAGCTCCTTGAGCGCCACGATCCCCTCGAAACGGATCAGCCCGCTCTCGCCGGCATCGGTCTCGAACTCATCCTCGTACTCCTCGGCAAGCTCGATCGCGTTTCCGAGCGCGGTCTCCTCGTCGTCGCCATCGACGAGGACGACCCGGTCCTCGACCATGATCGGCGCATCGCCAACCAGGTAGGCGTAGCGGAGCTGTGCCGAGTACCAGCCGCTCGAATCGACGACCGGTTCGAGCACGAGCTCATCGAGCTCGTGCTCGGGGACCACGAGCTTGCCGTTGCCCTTCAAGCCGGTCATGCCGGAGGTGGTTCCTGGCCCATCACCGTCTGTGACTGCTCGCGCAGGAACTGCTGGACGTAGTACGGGCCGAGCCCGCTCTTGCCCGATGAGCCCGAGCCCTTCCAGCCGCCGAACGACTGGATCCCCGGCCAAGCCCCGGTGGTCGCTCCCGAGCGACGATTGACGTAGACCACCCCGGCCTGGATGGTGTCGAGGAACGTGCGGATCTGCTCGTCGTCATGGCTGAAGATGCCCGCCGTCAGACCGTACGCGGTGTCGTTCGCGAGACGCAGGGCCTCGTCGAGCGAGTCCACCTCGCCGACCACGATGAAGGGCACGAAGAGCTCGTCCCGGAAGAGTCGGTGCGTCACCGGAAGGCCGGCCACGACCGTTGGGGTCGGGAAGAAGCCGCGCGCGGTCGCATCGTCGGTGAGCACCTCGCCGCCGGCCTCGATGGTGCCGCCGTCGCGCTTCGCCTCGTCCACCGCATCGGTGAACTTGGCCAGCGACCGGGCGTTGATGACGGGGCCCATCCAGTTCCGCCGATCCGTCGGATCTCCGACGCGGATCTGCTTCGCCTTCTCGGCGAGCAGGTTGATGAACGGGCGCGCCACCGAGCGCTCGACGTAGACCCGGCTATTGGCGCTGCACTTCTGCCCGTCGTACCCGAAGGCAGAGCGCATCACCCCTTCGGCCGCCTCCTCCAGGTCCGCCGATGCCATCACGATCGATGGGTTCTTGCCCCCCATCTCGGTGATGATCGGGCGCGGATACTCCTTGGTG
>JAOUHE010000216.1 GCA_029865285.1 Chloroflexota bacterium | reverse complement strand
GGCCCCTGGGCGGGAGGCGACGAAGGCGTCCCAGGCGGGACGATCGGCATCGGTGGCACGACGGACGACGGGAGGCATCAGTGGGAAGCCTAACCGTTGGCTTGGCTGACGACCCGCGCTCGGAGCTCCTTGAGGTAGGCAGCAGCACCCGGCCAGGTCGTCAAGGAAGTCACGTACGCGGGCGCCTCCTCGTGGACGGCGTGACCGCCGTCAAGCGGGACCGCTCGGGCTCCGGCAGCGGCAGCCAGGCGCCTGTCGGCAGTGAGCAGCTGGGCGTCGGCCGATTCGGCGAGGGCCAGATACGCGGCGTCGTAGGCCGAAAGGCCATAGCGTGCCACGACATCGATCGTGAGCAGCAATTGGGGACGATCGAGTTCCACCGACTCCAGACCCAGCGTCTCCAGATCGACGATCGACTCTAGCACCACTTCGGAGGACTGCCGGTAGCGCCTTACGAGGACGTTGACCACCTCCAGCCAAAGGAACGCCGGTGCGAGCAGCGCGCCGCCCGCCCGGCTGTGCTCGCGGAGGATGGATTCGGCGCGTTTGGATGTCGGTTCCTGGAGGCTGATTGCCAGCACCACAGACGCATCCACGATGAGCGCGGATAGCGCGCTACGGGTCATCGCGGTCCCGTTCTTCGCGGATGGCCGTCACCGCGTCGGGTGCGTCCGCCGGGATGAGGCCTTCGCGTCGAAGCCATTGGCCGCGAGCCACGAGCCGATCCAGCGCGGCGAGGCTACGGGCGATCCGTTGCTCCTCGTCAGGCTCGAGCCGTGCAGCATCTTCGTACGGCACCAGCAGCGCCATCGGCTTGTGGTCGCGCTCGATGACGATCCGTTCGCCCGCGGATGCCGCATCGAGGATCTCGCCCAGGCGCGCACGGAGTGCCATGGCAGTCACGCTTCTCATAGCCGATCATTATAGTCACCTATGAGAGTCTCGTCATGCCGGCGTTCCGCGGCGTCCAAGTCTGCCGCGAACCGCGGTTGCGGCGTCGCGCAGGCGATACACGATCGGATCGATGACGAGATCCCAGGAGCCCGCCCACGGGACGAATCGGCCCCCGAACCCCTTCTTGAACAGGCTGTAGCCGTACCACGGGTGCTCCGGCCCGGCCGATTCAGGCGCGACGCCCCACAGGTCGTGGGTGCGCGCTCCCATCTCGCGGGCGGTGCGCATCAGTTGCCACTGCACCGCGTAGGCCGGGAAGCGTTTCGTCTCGCCTGGCGCCTCGCGAACGGACCCGGCGTACAGGTAGAAGGACCGATCCCCCTCGACCACCAGCAGCGCCGCTGACCCGAGCAGCCCGGCGTGCCAGGCCTGGACGATGCGGGCGCGACCCGCGGAGGCCAGGCCGCGCCAGATCAGCCCGTAGCGCTCGAACTCCGGGAGGCGGTAGCTGGCGCGCCGGAGGGTATCGGTCACGAGCGTGTGGAGGGCGGTGAGCGAGGCATCGTCGGCTGGGTCATCCACGACGCGGGTTGTGACCTCCTCGCGGGCGGATCGACGGATGGCGTAGCGGGTGTCCTTGTCGAAGGTCGCCAACATCGCCTCGTCGTCGGGGAGGAGTTGCACCAGGCGGGTATCAGGGGTCTGGAGGGTGGCCGCCACCTTGCGCAGCCCGCGGGCCCGGAAGAGTGCGGCGGCGGCCGAGCCGGCCTCGACCCGCGGCTCCAGGCGGACCGCGATGGCCCGATCCCCGCGGGCGACGGTACGCAGGCCCTCGAGCATCGCGCCGAGTCGCTCCGCCGCCTGGGGGTGGTCGTAATCGAGGACCGGTCCCCGCGGGACGTACCAGAAGCTGCGGCCGAGGCTGGTGCGTCGCACCTGCGCAGCGCACATGCCGACCAGCGCGCCTCCTTCCTCCAGGACGAAGCTGCGCCGAGGGGTGCCGTCGAAGGCGGCCACCGCAGCCCACTCCCAGTCGTGCAGGAGGTCACCACTGGGCAGCCGCTCGAGCAGTGCCTGCCAGGCGGTGGCATCCGTCGCGGTCGCCTCGCGAAATGCGGCGGTCACCGGTGCGAGCGCTCGTAACCGGCGGCGCGCAGCTCCTGCCGGGCGACCTCGGCCTCGTCCCACCACGCCGCGCCGTCGGCGTACACGATCGAGTGCTCATGTCCCTTGCCAGCAAGGAGCAGGCTGTCGCCGGGGCCCGCCGCCGCCACGGCCGCGGCGATGGCGCTGCGGCGATCGTTGATCACCCACAGGTTCTCGCCGTCCCGCGCGCCGGCGGCGCGAGCGCCTGCGGCGATCTGCGCGTTCAGGGCATCGGGGTCCTCGCCGCGCGGGTCCTCATCGGTCACGTAGGCAAGGTCGGCGAGTTCCGCCGCGATCCTGCCCATCAGCGCGCGCTTGGCCGTGTCGCGCTCCCCCGCCGAGCCGAAGACGACGGCCAGGCGACCGGCGGTGAGCGGTCGCAGCACGCGGATCACCTTTTCGAGCGCATCGGGCGAGTGGGCGTAGTCGACCACCACGGTGAACGGCTGCCCTTCGTCGACCGGCTCCATCCGACCGGCCACACCGCGGGCAGAGGCCATCGCGGAAGCGGCCACGTCGGGGTCGATCCCCCAGCCGATCGCCCAGGCGAACGCGGCCAGGGCGTTCTCCACATTGAACGCGCCGACGAGCGGGATCTCGAGCTGGCCGCTCCAGCCAGGTGCCCGTACCGATACGGTGGAACCATCGGGTCGGGCGGCCACCAGGGTGCCGCGGACATCGGCCCCGGCGTGCGCGCCAAAGGTGACGACTCGATCACGGGCCCGCTCGCGGAAAAAGCCATACGACGGGTCGTCGCGGTTGAGGATGGCCAGCG
>JAOUHE010000215.1 GCA_029865285.1 Chloroflexota bacterium | reverse complement strand
GGTTGGTCAGCAGGTCGCGCCACTCCTTGACGAAGACGGCCATCACGTAGGCGAGCCGCATCAGTCCCGCTCCCCCACTTCACCGACCAGCGACAGGTAGGCTTCCTCGAGCGTCGGCGCCTCTTCGGCCACGGCGGCGATGCGCGCCCCGGCGGCGACCAGTGCGGCCACCAGGTCGGGGGTGTCACGCGGCGGATCGGCCATCTCAACGATCAGCGTGTCCTCCTGCGCGGTCGCGCCGCCGACGAAGGCGAGCTCGCCCAGCCGGGCGAGGAACGAGTCCGGTCCGCGGGCGCCGGTGAGTTGCACCCGCACGGTCGCGCCGCGGCCGTGGCGTCGGAGGCCCGCCGGCGTATCCACACGGAGAAGGGTGCCACGCATAATGCCGATCCGATCACACAGCCTCTCCGCCTCGTCGAGGTTGTGGGTGCACACCACGATCGCGCGCCCCAGGGAACGCAGCGTGGCCACGAAGTCACGCACCGTCTTGGCGGCCGAGGGATCGAGGCCGCTGGTCGGCTCGTCGAGGTAGATCACCTCCGGCTCGTGGAGGAGCGCTCGCGCGATGGCGATCTTCTGGCGCATCCCCTTGGAGAAGGTCGCGATGCGCCTGTCGGCATGCTCGGACATCTCCACCACGCCGAGGTAGCGCTCGACGGCCTCGCGGAGCGCCGCGCCACGGAGTCCGTACAGGCGCCCGTAATACGCCAGGTTCTGGCGGGCCGTCAACTTCTCGTGGAGGCCGGGGCTCTCGGTCAGGATCCCGGTGATCGCGCGGATCCGCTGTGACCCCTCTCCAAGCGAGTGGCCGTTGACGGTCGCGGTGCCGGCGGTCGGAGTGATCAGCCCAGCAAGCATGCGCACGGTGGTCGTCTTGCCGGCGCCGTTCGGGCCGAGCAGCCCGAAGATCTCGCCATCGCCCACGGTGAAGCTCATGTCGTGTACGGCGGTGAGGCGACGGAAGTCCTTGCGCAGCCCCTCAACGATGATCATCGGTCCAGATCCTAGCGGGTGACATCGCGGACGGCTGTGGTACGTCCGGCGACCGCTACCATGCCCCCATGCCCGAGCGCACGATCCGTAGCGACCACGTCTTCCACGGCCACCTTTTGCGCCTCCGCGTCGACGAGGTGGAACTCGAATCAGGGCGAGGTGCGACGCGGGAGATCGTCGAGCACCCCGGTGCGGTTGCGATTCTGGCGTGGGACGGGGCGCGCCTGGCCATGGTCAGCCAGTGGCGCGCGGCAGCCTCGGCAGACCTGCTGGAGATCCCTGCCGGTACGCTCGACCCCGGCGAGGAATCTGGCGTGACCGCTCGCCGCGAACTTGCCGAGGAGTGCGGCCTCGCGGCGAAGAGATGGGAAAAGGGGCCGTCCTTCTACACCGCGCCGGGCTTCTCCACCGAACTGCTGACCCTCTTCCTCGCCACTGACTTGTTGCCCACCGAAGCGAGCGCTCCCGACGATGAGGAACTGGCGCGCTCCTGGCTCACGCTCGACGAGGCGCTCGCCGCGAGTGATGACGGGCGGATCGTCGATGCGAAGTCGCTCGTCGGGATCCTGTGGCTGGCCCGACGACTCGATGGCGAGGCGCCCTGACCACGCTCGAGTCTGACGGGATGATCAGCGTGGTGCCGAAGGACCGCTCCGGGGTCGGCCGGCGCCGGCCGAAGGTACGGATCGTGCGCCGGCTCTAGGCGACCTCGGCTCGCCGCAGCGCCCGCTCGTAATCGGCATTCTCCGGCTTCAGGAAGACGGCCATGCGCAGATGCCGTCGCCCCGCATCGGTGTCGCCGAGGCGCCTGCGTGAGAGGCCCAGCCCGAAGTGCGCGTAGTGCGCCAGCGGGTTGGCGTCAACGATCGCCTGGAAGCAACCAGCCGCGCGGGAATGGTCGCCAAGGTCGAAGTAGGCGCGGCCAAGCGCCTCCAGGATCGACGCCTTGCCCGGCTCCAGCAGCAGGCATCGCTCGAGCAGCACGGCGGCCGCCCCCGGGTGGTGCTGGGCAAGCATGCGCGACCCGCGACTGAACAGCTCGTACGCGGACTCGGAATCTGCGGGATCCATGGGGCTCAGGCTGAGAGGTCGACCGGTCTGAGACGCGCGTTCTCGGTCCGCCCGGGGATACGGCCGCGCTTGGCGATGGGTCGTCCGTCGATCTCCTTGAGGTCGCCGGTGAAGTCGATCGGGCTGGCGTCACTGATGGCCGAGCCGACCGCGAAGGAGTCGACCGGGGCGCCCGCCTCCTTGAAGTAGGCGATCCGCTCGACGTCGAGCCCGCCAGACACGACGATCTTCACGTTCGGGTGTCCTGCCTGGTCGAGTCGGGCGCGGACCTCCTTGACCAGCGCGGCGGTCACACGGCCGCGTTCGGCCGGGGTGTCGAGCCGAACACCCCACAGGCGATCACCCAACGCGTCTGCGACGCGCAGCGACTCCTCGGCCTCGTCCTTGAAGGTGTCCACCAGGACGACCCGCGGCACGTCGGGGTCGATGTGGCGATCGAACGCTTCAGCCGCGCGCACCGTGTCCCCGAAGATGAGGATCAGGGCATGCGGCATGGTGCCGGTCGGCGCGAGTCCAGCCATCCGTGCGCCGGCCGGAGTCGAGGCGCCGACGCAGCCGCCAATCACTGACGCGTAGTCCATCTGATCGGCGACGCTGGGATGGACATGGCGGGCCCCAAACCCGATCACGGGGATCGGATCCGCGGCCTCCACGACACGCCGAGCCGCCGTGGCCCAGCCGGTGCTCTGTGAGAGGATGCCGAGGATGGCCGTCTCATACAGGCCGAACGCCGAGTAGCGGGCGCAGATGCGCATG
>JAOUHE010000214.1 GCA_029865285.1 Chloroflexota bacterium | reverse complement strand
GCCCACAGGGCCAGCTATGACACCCGCCACCAGCAGGGCCGTCACACCGGCGCCCAGGAGCCGCGTGGCGAGATGGTCCCGTCGAATCCTCATCGAGTGGTCTCCTTCCGCTTCCATCGGCGGTCGTGCCACCACGTCAGGCCTGCCCGCCGCTTCCTCGCGAGGTCCGGTTCGTGGCCCCGGCCTCGAGGCGTGACGATGGCGGCGCACCCTCCTGGGGGAAGCAGAGGAATCCCCAAACTATTGCGGTCCACGGCGGCCGGTTCAGCCGATCGGGGGGCCGCCGCAGCGACAGCGCGCTGCAGCCGGCGGTCGCGCCCCGGACCGTGCGATGCTGATGCACGCCGTGGCGCCGACGCGACAGAGGGCGCGCACGCTTGCACACGTCCATCGGCCAAGGAGAGCTCGTGAGTTACGCGATCTACGTGGGTCGCCAGCTGACCGCGGATGGGCACGCCTACCTTGCGGGCTATGGCGACGAGCCGTCGAGCCACTGGCTCGAGCTCGTCCCACGCGCGGTCCATGAACCGGGAGCCACCATCGAGGTGGGGGCCACGCCGACGGCGGCGATGCCCGGCACCAGGTCCCGGATCCCCCAGGTCGGCGAGACGGCCCGGCACCTGCGGGTGGGCTACTCCAGCTACCGGGGCCTGCCCGGTCCGCTCACGAATGGGGGCCTCAACGAGCACGGGGTCGCCGTGCGCGACGTGTGGTCCCCGAGCCACCCGAGGCTCCGGGCGATGACGCGGCCCGACCAGACCGGGCCCACCTACAGTGACCTCGCCCGCATCGTGTTGGAACGGGCGCGGACGGCGCGGGAGGGCGTGGAGCTGATCGGGGAACTGATCGCCGCTCACGGCGAGACCACCTACGGCGGCAATTCCCACCTGATCGCGGACGACAGCGAGGCCTGGGTGGTGATCGAGTTCGCCGGAAGCCAGGGCCTCTGGGTGGCCGAACGGCTCGGGCCCGACGCGGTGCGCGTGAGCCGGCCCGGCCGCATCGATGTGCTCCCACCGGACTTCGCCAGCCGCCCGGACTTCCTGGGATCGCCGAACCTCGTCTCGTTCGCCGTCGACCAGGGCTGGTACGACCCGGGTCGCGGCGAGCCCTTCGACGTCAATGCGATCTACGGGGACGGTCGCGGTCGCTGGCCGGGAGCGGCGTGGATCGAGGACACGCTCACGGCCCGAGCCGCGGCCGGGGACGGTCTCACCCTGGCCGACGTCATGTGGGCGGTCCGCACCGACCGCCTGACCGGTGACACGGCCGGCTACGGCCAGGTCGTACCGCTCCGTCCGGCGGCCGGCGCCGCCCTGCGCCTGCTCTGGCACGCCCCGGTCGGACCGATCGCGGCGCCGTTCACGCCGTTCTTCCTCGGGGTCGGGGCCATCCCCCCCGAGTTCGGGCCCCACCGGTACCTGTTCGCCGGTGAGGCGGATGCATTCGTGGACGACAGCGACCCGGAGGACACGCTCTCGGCCGTGCCCCAGCGGGTGGAGGGCACGCGGTCAGCGGTGGCGGTCTTCAAGCGACTGCTGTACCTGCTTGCCGAGCACCACGAGATGTTCCTGCCCGAGGTCACTCCCGTCTGGGAGGCATTCGAGCGCGAGCAGGCGGCTGGCGTGGAGCGTGTCTCGCGGATCGGGGAGACGCTGCTCGCCGCGGGGCTCGAGAATCTCGTGGTCGACCTGGTGACCGGCCACTGTTCGACCGAGGCCATCCGATCGCTCGACCTCGGGGAGACGCTCGCCGCCAGCATGGACGCCCGGAGCCGCCTGCTGTTCGGCATCCGTCGGGAACGGGGTTGGCGTGGGCCCGAAAGGATCTGGTAGCGGCACTCCGCGGGCAAGCCGGGCACGGGCTGTCGATCGCCGCGAGCTCCGTCAGCTGACGAGCGGAAGCACGAGATCACGTCGCGGGAGGAGCTCCGTGATCTCCTCGGCCCCCATCGGTCGTGCGAAGTGGAAGCCCTGTGCATGGCGGCATCCCATGCGCCGCAGCGCCTCGGCTTGCGCGGCCAGCTCGACGCCCTCGGCCACGGTCTCGAGGTTGAGGGTCTGACCCATGCGAACGATGACCCGAGCGAGCGCGAACGCGTCGCCGCCCGCCGCGATCCCATCGATGAACGACTTGTCGATCTTGAGCGTGTCCACTGGCAGATGGCGGAGATAGCTGAGCGACGAATACCCGGTCCCGAAGTCGTCGATCGCCAGGCGCACCCCCAGGGACTTCAGCTCTCCGAGGCGTCGCAGGGACGCCTCCGAGTCCTCCATGACGACACCCTCTGTGATCTCGAGGGTCAGCGACTCGGGTGAGAGGCCGGCGTCCGACAGCGCGGCCTCCACCATCTGGCCGAGCGTGGGATCTCGGAACTGGCGCGCCGACACGTTCACGCTGATCGGGACGGGCAGACCGTTGGGGAGAAGGTCGCGCCACGCACGCGCCTGCCCGCACGCCTCGTGCAGCACGAGCTGTCCGATGGCAGCGATCTGCCCGGTCTCCTCGGCAGCCGGGATGAACTCGCTGGGAAGAACCAGGCCGAGACGTGGGTGGCGCCAGCGGACCAGGGCCTCGAACCCGGCGATCGCTCCGTCCTGAAGCCGCACGATCGGCTGGTAGTGCGCGGTCAACTCGCCGCGCTGGAGCGCGGTCCGAATCTCGGCGACCAGCTCCAGCCGCCGAACGGCCGCTGCATGCATCGCGGGCACATACGTCTGGTGACAACCCTTGCCGCGCCGCTTGGCCGCATACATCGCGCTGTCTGCGTCGCGGAGGATCTCGCGGGCGTCGGTGCCCCGTTTGGCCGCGATCGCGATACC
>JAOUHE010000213.1 GCA_029865285.1 Chloroflexota bacterium | reverse complement strand
TTCTCGGTGATCAGGTCTCCGATCTTGCGGTCGGTATCCCGGTACGCGAGCTCAAGGTGGCAGTTCGACTCGAACCACTTGCCGAGCTTGCCATCGACGATCATGCCGATGCGATCGGCTGGGCGGCCCTCCCGTTCCGCCTCCCCGGCGAAGGCCCGGCGCTGCTCCTCGACCACCGCCGGAGGCACGTCGTCACGACTCACGTACGTTGGCGACAGCCCGGCGACCTGCATCGCCAGCTCACGGGCAAGCTGCTGGAAGTCATCGGTGCGCGCAACGAAGTCTGTCTCGCAGTTGAGTTCAAGGATGACGCCCAGCCGCGATCCGTGATGGATGTAGCTCGCGATGACGCCCTCCCGGGCGGCGCGCCCGGACTTCTTGGCGGCGGTCGCGAGGCCCTTCTCCTTGAGCCACGAGAGGGCTTTCTCGACGTCTCCGCCGCTCGCTTCGAGCGCGTGCTTGCAGTCCATGATCCCCGCCCCCGTCTGCTCGCGGAGGCGCTTCACATCCTCGGGTCTGATCATCGCGTCTGGTCGGTTCCTTCCTGGGTCTACTGAACGACCCCCTCAGTCGGGCGTCGGGTCTTCATCGGTCTCTTCATCGGGTCCTTCGGCGGCGCGGCGAGCGCGAGCGAGGCGCTCCTCGTCCTCGTCCTCTTCCGGCTCAGGCTCGAAGACGAGTGCTTCGCCCCCGGCCAGCGCCGCGGAGTAGTCGGCCTCGGCATCGAGCGTGGCCTCATCGACCGGGGGGAGCGCCTCAGCCTGCTCGAACTCCTCGTCGAGCCGAGCCTGGCGCTCGGCATGGGCGTCGAGCGCGGCGTCCGCCACCTGGGCGCACAGAAGGCGCACCGACCGGATGGCGTCGTCATTCGCCGGGATCACCCAGTCGATCTGGTCCGGGTCGCAATTCGTATCGGTGATCGCCACGATCGGGATCTCGAGGCGGCGTGCCTCGAGCACGGCGATCGACTCACGGTGCGGGTCGACGATGAAGAGCGCACCCGGCAGACGCCGCATCCGGCGGATACCGCCGAGCGCCGTGTTCAGCTTGGTGATCTCCTCGGTGAGCTTGCCGGCCTCCTTCTTTGTCAGCCGCTCGAACTCCCCGGCGTCACGCCGCGCCTCCAGCGCCTCGAGGCGCTGGATGCGCCGCTTGATGGTGGTGAAGTTGGTGAGCATTCCACCGAGCCACCGGTTGTTGACATGGTGCTGGCCGCTGCGCTCGGCCTCGGCCGCGACCGACTCCTGGGCCTGCTTCTTGGTGCCGACGAACAGGATGCTGTCGCCGCGACGGATCGTCTCGCGCACGAATTCGAGCGCGGCTTCCAGACGCGTGACCGTCTGGGCGAGGTCGATGATGTGAATGCCGTTGCGCTCCGCGAAGATGTAGTCGCGCATCTTCGGGTTCCAGCGTCGGGTCTGGTGGCCGAAATGGACCCCAGCCTCGAGCAGCTGCTTCATGGTCAGGGCAGCCAAGTGTGAATCCTCCGGTTATTTCCTCCGCCCGCCTTCGGCTCCGGAATCGACCCCCCGATGACGGCGGGCACCGATGATTCACGGATCAGCGAGCGTGTGTGATGGGAGCAGCCGTCGGTTCGCCCGGGATAGACCGGCCGACCGAACGGCGCCGAGTATAGCATCGCCACGCTCGATCTCCGACGTGGCGCACTGGAGCGCGGCTCTGGAGAGTACCTAAGTACCCCAATCCCCCCTTCTCTCGTACGTTGACCGGCTCCGTATCGCACCTAGGATGCGGAAGCGACCCCCGGCGGCCAGCTGCGGCCGATCGGGTCACGTATCGGAGACTGGCCATCATGCTTCCCCGACGCCAACGGACTTTCCTCTGGACCGCCGCCCTGGCGGCCGTCCTCGGTGGCGCAGCCACGGTCGTCCCCGCGGCGGCGACCGACCGGGTGGTGGTGGTCCGGCACGGCGATACCCTGAGCCAGATTGCGGTCACGCAGGGGGTCAGTGTCGCCGAACTGATGCGCCTCAACGGGATCGTCAATCCGAACCGGATTCAGGTCGGCCAGCGCATCCTGGTCGCTCCCCCGTCTGACCCCGCACCTCTGACGCCATCCGCGCCGGCCCCGGTCGTTCACCGGGTCGCGCCGGGCGAGAACCTGACCGTGATCGCCCAGCGCTACGGCACCACCATCGGCGCCATCGTGCGTGCCAACGGCATCAGCAATCCATCCTTCCTGCGGGTGGGCCAGCGGCTCACCATTCCGGGAGCCAGCGCATCGGCCGGGACGGGAGCGGCGATGCACTCGTCGATGGCGGCGCTGGTCGTCGCGCGTGATCCGATCCGGCGAATCATCGTTGCGGAGGCGACCGCCCAGGGTGTGCCGGTCGCATTTGCCCTTGCCGTCGCCTGGCAGGAGTCGGGTTGGCAGCCGGCAGTGGCCAGTCACGCGGGCGCGGTCGGCGTCATGCAGCTGACCCCGGCGACCGCCGACTGGGTCGCCTCGACGATGCTCGGCGGATCGGTCAACCTCGCCGACCCGACTTCAAACGTGCGCGCGGGCGTCCGCCTGCTGCGGCACTACTTCGACCGGTACGGCGGGGACCGCACAATGGTGCTGGCGGCCTACTACCAGGGACAGACCGGTGCCGATCGGCACGGTATCTACCCGATGACGAGGCCCTACATCGCGTCGATCCTGGCACTGGAGGCCATCTTCGACCGGTAGGGGGCCGCCCTGCCTACCATGCGTCGATGCCGCCGAGTCGCCCGAGGCGCCAACCGTGATCTCTCCCCGGGGTGACAGTCACGAGATCGATCCGCAGCCCGGCTCGGTGGTCGCCCTGGCTGGTCGATGCATA
>JAOUHE010000212.1 GCA_029865285.1 Chloroflexota bacterium | reverse complement strand
CCTTGTGGGCCGTTGTGGGCGGCGCGTTGTGGGCGCCGTCCAAGCCGGGGTGGGAATCGCGTTCTGGGCGATTTCCATGCCGGCGCCACGGTCCACAGGCGTCTTCGCTGAAGAACGAGGCGCCAGGATGCCCCAGGCGCGACGATCGGAAGCGGGGGCGACCCGTGGCATCCCCCGACGACGCAGCCGCGCTGCGAGTGATCGTCATGACGTCGCCTTCCCGCGCCGCGTCCCCGGGTCGCGCATCGTGGGCCCTTTCAGCGTGAGCCGGTGCGCGCGATGGATTAACCGATCACAGATGGCATCGGCGACCGACGGCTCCCCAATCGCCGCGTGCCAGGCCGTCGGTGGCAGCTGGCTGGCGATCAGCGTGGACGCGCGTTCGCTCCGGTCTTCGATCACCTCCAGCAGGTCCCGTCGCTCGGCGTCGGTGAGCGGGGCGAGCAGCCAATCATCGATCGCCAAGAGATCGAGCTTCGCGAGCCTGGTGAGCAGCCGGGCATACGATCCGTCGCCGCGACTGACGGCGAGTTCGTGCAGCAAGCGCGGCGCCCGTACGTAGGTGGCGGTGAAGCCGTGGCGACAGGCACTCTGGACGAAGGCCGACGCCAACCACGATTTCCCGATCCCCGTCGGCCCGGTGATCAGCAGATTGTGATGCTCACGAATCCAGGCCCCCGTGCCGAGGCCGAGGATCACGTCCCGGTTGAGCCCGCGCGGCGTGGTGAAATCGACATCTTCGAGCGAGGCGGGATACCGCAGCTTCGCCTGCCGCAAGCGTTGCGTGAGTCGCCGGTGCTCCCGGGCGGTCCATTCCGTGTCGACCAGCAGGCCGAAGCGGTCCTCAAAACTCAGCTCCGCGTGCTGGCTCGAGCTCCGTTGTTGTTCAAACGCCGCGGCCATCGCCCTCAGTCGCAGGGTGTGGAGCTTCTCGATCGTCGGGTGTGTCAGCATAGGCCTCCTCGTAGTAGGTCGCGCCGCGCAGATTCTCGTGCGTCAGCGCGGGGCGCGCAGGGGCCGGGTCCTCGAGCGGGAGCCGGTCCTGCTGATTGATGAGAATGTGTTCGACGGTGCGAAACCGATAGGAGCGTAGGCGCTCGGCGCGGTGACACGCGGCTTCGAGGCGCTCAGCTCCATGGACCCGACCGAGCCGCATCAGGCCGAGGCACGCGCGGTAGCCCTGTTCGGGATGCGGGCGGCGCTCGAGGATGCCCGCGACGAGCCGCCCGGTGGCGGGACCGGTCTGTTCGGCCCACGCGATCAGGCGCGACGGCGTCCATTCGGCGTGCGCCCGATGCGCCCGCGGCATGTGCGCGACCTGGGTGGCAAACCGGCCCCGGCCGGTGAGGCGTAGATGCGCCGCGACACACCGCCCCTTGAAGAGGACTTCCACGGTCGCCTGGGTGAAGCGGGCCTCGACCCGCTCGTGGACGAGCTGATACGGCACGCTGTAGAAGTTGTGGTCGACCTCGACGTGGTAATCGATATTGACGCGACACGGCTTCCATTCCGCGAGCTCGTAGCGCGTGCGCGGCAACGACAGGAGGGCGGGCCGATCGAGCTGCTCAAAGAGCGCACGTCGGCTGACGCCGGTGATCTTCATCGGGCGCTCGTTGATCGCGTCGACCCGTTCACCAATGGCGGCGTTCAGATCGGCCAGCGTGAAAAACGTGCGGTGGCGCAGCGCCGCCAGGACCCAGCGCTGGGCGATCTGGACACTCACCTCGACCTTGGGTTTGTCGGTCGGTGTCGCGACGCGGGCGGGAATGACGACCGCGCCATAGTGCCGCGCGAGATCCGCGTACGTGCGGTTCACCTCCGGTTCGTAGCGGCTCGCCGTCGTGACGCCGCTCTTCAAATTGTCCGGGACCCAGATCGCTGGACTCCCCTGAAAGTAGTCCAGCATCCGGACGTGGGCGCCGATCCACGAGGGCAGGTCCTGCGTCCGCGTGGCTTCGGCGTAGATCAAACTGCTGGCACCGAGCACGCCGACGAAGAGTTCGACCGGGATCTCTTCTCCCGTCGCCGGATCGACCAGGTGCGGCCGCTTGCCGGAAAAATCGACAAACAGCTTCTCGCCGGCACGATGCACCTGGCGCATCGACGGCTTCAGCGCGCGCGCCCACCGGCGGTACCGCTCACAAAACTGGCTGTAGGCGTACCCGTCCGGGTACTGCGCGCGATACTCCTGCCACAGGAGAGCCAGCGTCACGCCGGGTTTCTTCAGTTCCTGGTGCAGCAGGCGCCAGTCGGGCACGACCCGGTCGCGCGCCGGCGCGGGGCGCGCAAACAGCCGCGCCTCCAGCGTGGCGTCATCGAGATCGTCGGGCAGCGGCCACGGCAGCCCCGCCGCCGTCGCGCGCTGCAAGTACAGGGTGACCGTGCCCAAGCCCAGGGCACACGCGTGCGCAATCGCGCGGTGGCTCAGACCGGCGTCGTACTTGAGGCGGAGCAGTTCGCGGAGTCGTCGCATCAGTAGCCTCGTGGCTGCCATCCAGGACCTTCCTTCGGAGAAAAGATCCCAGGAGTGCTTCGCTACTGACGAGCGTTCAGCTTGACCGGAACCGGTGTTCACGATCACCGGAATCCGTGTTCATCATGGCCGGAATCGGCGTTCATGATGACCGGAATCGGTGTTCACCATCGGTCGGAATCGCTGTTCACGTTCAATCGGAATGGGCGTTCACAATGGGCCGGAATACGCAGAAGGACGATTGGGGCTGCGGAGGGCAGCATCATTCCCGCCATCATGGCCGCCCACATGGCCCAGAGCAGCAGCATGTGCGGAGCGTCCCACGTGGCGGTCATCATCCATGCAGCCGACCCGGTC
>JAOUHE010000058.1 GCA_029865285.1 Chloroflexota bacterium | reverse complement strand
CGCGGCGGCCGATGCTCCGTGAGCGATCGGGATCATGGGAACAGTCTCAAGCAGGGCGTTGTTCGCATCCTCGTACGCCGCCTGCCGTGCCACGGGGTCCTCAGTCTGGGCCCCGATCTTCAGCGCGTTGGTGACCGAGGTGTCGATCGTGCCGAACTGCAGGTTCGCAGGGTTGTTGAAGTGGTAGTCGAGGAAGTTGGTCGGATCCGGGTAGTCGGCGCCCCACCCAAGCAGGTAGAACCCGTTGAGCAGACCGGCCGACGAATTGTCGATGAAGGTCCCCGACTCCTGGACCTGGATGTCCGCCGTGATGCCGATGTTCGCGAGCTGCGTCTGCAGCTCGACGGCGACCAGGCCCGGGTCGGGCAGGTAGCCGCGCACGACGTCACGGTAGTAGATGGTGGTGCTGAAGCCGTTCGGGAATCCGGCGTCGGCGAGGGCAGCCTTGGCCGCTCCTGCGTTGAAGCCGTACCAGTCGTCGCCTTCACAGCCGTAGGTGATCTCGCACGGCGTGAAGTGCGAGGCGACGGTCGATCCGCTGGGATAGAAGGTGTCGACGATGCGCTGCCGGTCGATACCCTGCGCGATGGCCTGGCGGACAGCGACGTTGTCGAACGGCGCAAAGGTGTTGGTCATGCCCACGTAGAAGACGTTCAGCGCGGGACGGTTCTTCAACGCAAGGTTGGCGTCGCCCGAGATCGTCCCGAAGTCATCGGGGCCCGGGTTGTCGATGCCGTCAACGGTGCCTGCCTGCAGGGCCAGCAGTCGCGCCGCCGACTCGGAACTCCACTGGATGATCAGCGTCTCGGCGATGGCCTTCTCGCCCCAGTAGGAGTCGTTGCGCGTGAGGGTGATGTGATCACCGCGGACGTGCTCTTCGAACTTGTATGGTCCGGTGCCGTTCGGCCGGGCCAGGATCAGGTGGTTGACCATGTTGGCCTCAAGCCAGGCCGTGTCATGGATCGCGTTCGAGGTGAAGGCGAGCTTCGACAGGAAGGCCGGGTCGGGGAAGCACAGGCTGAACTCGACCGTCAGCTCATCGACCGCCTTGATCTGGCTGAATTCGCCGCCGTAGGCGCAATCCGCCGGCCCGTCCGCGGGATAGCTGGTCGCCACGAACGGCGCCATGCTCTCCGGCGTCGACGGCTCGGCGCTTCCTGATGGCTCCTGGCTGGTGCTGGTCGTAGAGCACGCCGCGACCACGAGGCCGAGTGCCATCAGGATGGAGAAGGTTCTCCATCGTTGCATTGAAGTCCTCCGCTCTCTTCTTCCGCTGCCAATCTGAACCGATTCGCTGCCGCATCCGTGTGCTGCAGCCTAACTCTAGCGGCGTCGGGCCCACAAGGGGCGACCGCGCCGAGATCAATGCGCCGCCCGCGCCTACACTTCTGCGGAGGGCTCGTTCGGCGAACCTGTGCCTGAATCATCGAGTGCCGCCGCGGCCGCACTCGCCTCTGCGGCGTGCTCGGCCGCCAGACCTGCGGTCGCCGACTGCGGTGTGCCGTGGCGGACCTTGTCGGTCGCCATGTGCGCGACCCCGATGTCGCTCTGCAGCGCCTCCTCCGCAAAGTGACACGCGGCGCGATGATCGGTGGCCACGGTGCGCAACTCCGGATCCTCGGTCCGGCACTGCTCGGGGCGCCCGAGACGCTCGTACAGCCAGCACCGGGGATGGAATCGGCAGCCGTCCGGCGGGTTGGCCGGCGACGGTACGTCGCCGGTGAGAATCACACGCTTGCGGCGTCGCTCGGCCTTCGGATCGGGAATCGGCACCGCCGACAGCAGGGCGCGCGTGTACGGGTGCCCCGGGGCGTCATAGATCGCCGATGGTGGTCCGAGTTCGACCAGCTTGCCGAGGTACATCACCGCGACCCGGTCGCTGATGTGGCGCACCACCGACAGGTCGTGTGCGATGAACAGGTAGGTCAGACCGAACTTCTCGCGGAGCTCCACCAGCAGATTGAGCACCTGCGCCTGGATCGATACGTCGAGCGCGCTGATCGGCTCGTCGCAGACGATGAACTCCGGCTCGACCGCGAGGGCCCGCGCCACGCCGATGCGCTGGCGCTGTCCGCCGCTGAATTCGTGGGGATAGCGGTCGGTGTAGTTGGGGTTGAGTCCCACCAGAGCGAGCAGCTCGCGCACGCGTTCGATGCGCGCCTTGCCGGCCGCAAGGTCATGCGTCTCGAGCGGTTCGCTGATGATCGAGCCGACCGTCATGCGCGGATTCAGGCTGCTGTATGGGTCCTGGAAGATGATCTGCATGCGGCGGCGCATTTTGCGAAGCTCGCCGCGCGACAGATCCATCAGGTCGTGGCCGTCGAAGCGCACGGTTCCGGCGGTCGGATTTCGCAGGCGGATCACGGCGCGGCCGGTGGTGCTCTTGCCGCAGCCCGACTCGCCGACCAGGCCGAGCGTCTCTCCCTTGCGGATCTCGAAGCTGATGTCGTCGACCGCCCGCACTCGGCCGGACTCCCTTTGAAAGATGCCGCTCAGGATCGGGAAATGGACCTTCAGACGGTCCACGTCGATGAGGGTCTCGCCGATCTGGCGCGCAGGCGTGGCGGGGTCGGTTGCGGCAGCGGTCACTGGATCCAGCCTTCCGGTTCGGTGCCAAAGCAGCGGGCCATATGCCCTTCGCCGTCACGGGGGGTGAGCTCGGGCTCTTCCGAGCGACAGCGATCGTGAACGTACTTGCAGCGGACCGCAAAGCGACACTCGCTGGTCGGGTCGATCAGGTCCGGCGGCATGCCCTCGATCGTCCGCAATCGCGCCCCCTTGACCTCGTCGAGGCGCGGCAGCGAGTCGAGCAGGCCCCAGGCGTAGGGCATGCGGGGAGCCTCGTAGATATCGTCGACCAGCCCGGTCTCGACGATCCGTCCGGCGTACATCACGTTGATACGGTGGCACATGCCCGCCGCGATCCCCAGGTCGTGCGTGATCAGGATGACCGCGGTCCCGAACTCGTCGGAGAGGGACCGGATCAACTCGAGAATCTGAGCCTGGATCGTCACGTCGAGCGCCGTCGTCGGCTCGTCGGCGAGGAGCAGCATCGGGTCGCAGGCCAGTGCGATGGCGATCATCACGCGCTGACGCATGCCGCCGGAGAACTGGTGCGGGTAGTCGCCCATCCGCTCGCGGGAGCGCGGGATGCCGACCTTGCTCAACAGCTCCACCGCCCGGTCGTCGGCCGCCTTGCGCGAAAGGCCCAGGTGCGTCTTGGCCGACTCGGCGATCTGATACCCGATGGTCAGGGTCGGGTTCAGACTGGTCATCGGATCCTGGAAGATGAAGCCGATCTTCTTGCCGCGCAGCAGGCGCATCTCCTCGTTCGACAGCTTCAACACGTCGATCCCGTCGAAGATGATCTGGCCGCTGACGATCTTGCCCGGGGGGCTTGCGATCAGACGCGTCAGCGACAACGCCGTCACGCTCTTTCCGCAGCCGGACTCGCCGACGATGCCGAGCGTCTCGCCATAGTCGAGCTCGAAGCTCACGTCGTCGACAGCGTGCACTACCCCGTCACGCGTGTAGAAGTGCGTCGAGAGGTTGCGCACCTCGAGCAACTTCCGAGCATGGCGCCGATTGTCGGCGAGCTGCTCTGCCAGCCGGCGACCCTCCTCGGTCGCAACGCTGACATCGTCGGGGAGGTCCGTGAGCGCAGGGCCGCCTGCCACCCGGCTCGGGTCGTCGGAGACGCTCACCTTACTGCTTCCCCTTCAACTTCGGGTCGAGCGCATCACGCAGGCCGTCCCCGAGGAAGGTGAAGCTGATCAGCGCGGTCGCGACCGCCAGCGCCGGGAAGATGACGAGGTGCGGGCTCGACCGAAGGAAGGGCTGCCCGTTCGCCACGAGGCTGCCCCAGCTGGCGCGCGGAGCCTGGGCGCCGATGCCGATGAAGGCGAGCGTCGCTTCGGCCAGAATCGCGCCCGGGATGCCAAGCGTGACCGCCACGATCATGGGCCCCATCGCGTTCGGCAACAGGTGACGCGTGACGATCCGGAAGTCGCTCACGCCGATCGCACGCGCCGCCTC
The DNA here is from genome assembly GCA_029865285.1 of Chloroflexota bacterium. Classification (GTDB taxonomy): domain Bacteria; phylum Chloroflexota; class Limnocylindria; order QHBO01; family QHBO01; genus CF-167. Next base: position 6,053 of record JAOUHE010000058.1, on the reverse strand, counting down.
CACGAACTCGGTCTCCTTGAGGCTGAGCAGCTGGCCGCGGACGAGTCGCGCCATGCCAACCCAGGCCGTCAGGCCGATCGCCACGAACACCAGCAGCAGCCCGTTCATCGCCTTGCCGAAGAAGGTCTCGCGGAAGGCCACGCTCAACAGGATGATGAAGAGCAGGTCCGGGAACGCGTAGATGACGTCGGTGAAGCGCATCAGGTAGGTATCCACGCGCCCGCCGAACCATGCAGCGGCGGCCCCGATGGGCAGTCCGATCAGCAGTACCACGGCCTGCACCACGAGTGCCACGGTCATGCTGATCTGAGCGCCGTCGAGCAGCCGGCTGAGGAGGTCGCGGCCGAGGTTGTCGGTCCCGAGAAAGAACTCTGACCCAAAGGGTGCGATGGGGCGGTTGTTGTTGGCGAGGATCTCCTGAAGGTGCTGCGCCTGGTACTCGTACGGAGCGATGAACGGTCCGAGGATGGCCAGCGAGAAGAAGGTCACGACGAGGACGCCACCAACCACCGCCAGGCGGTTGCGGATGAGGCGGCGCCAGGCGTCTCCCCACAGGCTGGCGCTGCGGCGCACGGCGACGGCAGGCTTCTCGAGCGCCTCGGTGCGGTTGGGCATGCGACTCTGTGCTGCCTCCTAGCTGTAGCGGATGCGAGGGTCGATGTAGGCGTACAGCACGTCGACCACCAGGTTCAGCACGGCGATCGCCGCAGCGTACAGCATCGTCATGGCCATGATCACTCCGTAGTCGCGCTGACCAATGCTGGTCACGTAGTACCGACCGATGCCCGGCACGCTGAAGATCGTCTCGATGATGAACGAGCCGGTGATCAGGAAGGCGAGGAGCGGCCCGAGGATGGTGACGACCGGGATGAGCGCGTTGCGGATCATGTGAACCACCACGATGCTTCGCTCACGCAGTCCTTTGCTCTGTGCGGTGCGCACATAGTCCTTGCGAGTCACCTCGAGCATGCTGGCCCGGGTGAAGCGGGCGATCTGGGCGATCGGGAAGAGCGAGAGGGCGATGGTCGGCAGGACCATGGTGTCCGGCTCGGCCCAGCCGTCCCAGCCGTGGGTCGGGAACCAGCGCAACGTCACGCTGAAGAAGACCAGCAGCAGGATGGCGGCCACGAAACTGGGCGTGGCGATGCCGATCACCGAGACAAACGTGGCCAGGTAGTCGGGGATCTTGTTATGGCGTAACGCGGCGATGACGCCGAGGGGGATGCCGAGGATCACCGACAGCAGGAACGCCATGATCCCCAGGTGGGCGGTCGTCCCGATGCCGTCAGCCACGATGTCGTTGACCGATCGGTCGATGTACTTGTAGGACGGGCCCAGGTCGCCACGCACCATGTTGCCGACCCATGACAGGTACTGGATATGGATCGGGTCGGAGAGGCCGTACTTCTCGTTGAGGTGGGCGATCGTGCTCGCCGAGAGCTTCTTCTCACGATCCCACGGGCCGCCCGGCGCGGCGTGCATCAGGCTGAAGGTGATCAGCGAGACGACGAAGAGCACCGGGATGATCCACAGCACTCGTCGAATGATGTACCCGAGCACGGGCCGATCTCCTAGCGGCGGGTTGCCTGTCTGCCGACGGCCGCGAACTCCGAGGTTGCCCTCGGGGGTCGCGGCCGTCGGGTGGGCCGGCGGACCGGCCCACCCGACAAGTTGACCTCCCTAGCTTCGCACGTCGCGAAGGATCAGGCGATGGTCAGTGCGAGGCGATGGTCACCTTGTAGTAGAACAGCTCGCCGGTGCTGCTGTCCTGACTGGTCGGGACCAGGTTCTGGACCCAGGGCTTGATCAGCGTGAAGCGCTGACCGAAGCGGAGCGGAATCAACGGCGCGTCGGCCATCATCAGCTCCTGGGCCTGGTTGTAGAGGGCGACCTGCTCGCCAAGGTCCTTCTTCACGGCAGCCTGCAACAGGAGGGCATCAACGTCTGGGTTGCAGTACGCCATGTTGTTGTTGCCGCTTGCGCAGGAGATCAGGTCCGTCAGGAAGTTGTTCGGATGCGGGTAGTCCGCACCCCAGCCGAGGCGGAAGATGTCGAACGGATCCTCGTTCAGACGGGTCAGGTATGCGCCCCACTCGAGGCCGACTGCCTCAACCTCGACGCCGAAGGCAGTACGCCACTGCTCGACGAGGAAGTCAACCTTGTCCTCATGGTTCGAGCCGCTGTTGTAGCCGACCTGCAGGTTCAGATCCGCTTCGGTGAGACCAGCCTCGACGAGGCCGGCCGCGAAGTCAGCCTGAGCTTGGGCCACGTTGTACGGGATGAACTCATCCGCCTGGTAGCCGGGCATGCCCGGCGGAACCAGGCTGTTGGCGACGAGGCCGATTCCACTGAACGTGGTCGCGATCATCGTCTCCTTGTCGATCGCCTCGCTGAAGGCTCGGCGGAGCAGCTTGCTCTTGGCAAACGGACCGTTCGGATCCTTCATGTCGAAGCCGAAGTAGTAGATCGACAGGACGGCGCCTTCGAGCACCTGGGCCGAAAGCTCCGGGTCATCCTGGATGCGCGGGATCTCCTGGGTCGGAACGCCGCCGATGTCGAGCTCGTCAGCCTCGTAGGCCGCCAGGCTCGCCGCCGGGTCGTCGATCATCGAGAACTCGATCCGCGCGATCTTGACCTCGTCGCCGTTCCAGTTGGTGTTCGGCTCGAGGACGATGTTCGAGTTGTGGTTCCACTCGGTCATGACCATCGGGCCGGAGCTGACGTAGCCGTCGGCCTCGCCCCAGGTCATCCCGGCCTTCTGCGGCACGGTCACCCAGAGGGTGGCGATGTACACGAAATAGGACGCCGCGTGGGTCAACTTCACGACGAAGGTCTTCGGGTCCGGAGCTGAGACGCCGAGCGTCTGCAGCGCCGCGTCGATCTCTGCGTCGGTCGCGGTCGCGGTGTCGATGGCCGAGATCTCGTTGAAGCCAACGACATCTGCCATCACGTAACTGTAGCCGGCCGCCTCGCGCGGGTCGGACAGACGCTGCCAGCTGTAGACGAAGTCGTCAGCGACGATGTCCTCGCCGTTGCTGTACTTGTAGTCACCGAGGTGGAAGGTGATCTCGGTGCCGTCAGCGCTGACGTCCCAGTCATCGGCGATGCCGGGTGTGACTGAGAGTTCCTCGTCGAAGTAGGCCAGCGGGAAGGTTGTCGAGCGCAGCACCTGGATGGAGGCGCTGTCGGTCGCCTGCGTTGGGTCGAGCGACGGCGGCTCATTGCCGATGTCGACGCGGAGAACCTGCTCCGCCGGCGGCGCCTGGGACGCCGAGGGCTGGGTTGATCCCGACGGCTCGGTGCTCGAGCTGGGCGACGTGCACGCCGCGAGCACGAGACCAAGGGCCACCAGGGCACCCATGGACTTCTTAAACCACATACCTTTTCCTTTCGCCTTATTGGCGTGTTGGACATGAGTGGAGCGAGCCGCGTTACGCGGCTGATCGATTCGAACGACCTGCCATGGCGACCGACATCCGGCAGCCGGTACAGGTGTCGTTCCGCGCGACCTACCGGGTTCCGTCCTCCTCTCCTCCTTACCTTGGCCAACGCTGCGTTGGCTGCCAACTACGTTTCCGCCACACGCGGGCGCACCGGCGCACAGGCGCCAATGAGCGTTCCGCCTGGGGCTGAGCCAGCCAATCATTGCCCGCGGCACAAGGCCACGTCAAGAACCGCTAACCCAATCCCGCTGCGACGGTTCGCCTAACACTACCCGACGCGCACGGCGCGAGTTCATTCGGGCGAACCGAGATCGGTCAGGGAATCACGGCGAACGCGCGCGCATCGGCGATCGCGGCGATCGCCACACCGGCCCCGCGCATGGTGAACGCCCGCCGTTCGCCCGGCAGCAGCGGCTCGCCATCAGCGGGCTCCACGACGGCCCCGACGAATGAGCCGTCGGCGCTGAAGAAGGCGACTCCGACCGAGGGCGCGTGGCGGCGAAGCGAGCCGACCTGCTCGACGAGTGTGCCGGAGACCTCCACGATCCCGTCACCCAGGTCGCGCCATGCCACGTCGGCGACCTCGACCGGGATGCCGGCCTCGTCGTCCATGCCGCGCGTCGGGCAGTACTTGATGTGGGTCACCAGGTTGCCCGGCGTGCCCGAGCCGGCGATCTGTTGCGCACCCATGATGTAGACCGCGGAGTCCCCCGGCGCGATGACCGCAGGACTGGGAAAGAAGCGACCGGCGCGGGTGTACACGGCGTCGCCGCCCTCGTTCCATTCGAGGCGGACGACCGGCGTGTAGAGCTGCTGCGGTTCGTAGTCATAGAGCGTGTTCAGGAAGGTGATCGGCTCCTCGCCGACGTTGCGCAGCTCGAAAAACATGCTGATCTGTCCGCCGTTAAGGAAGACGTGCTGGGTCATCTCGCCGCGAAACGGCTTGACCGGCCCTGGCGCCGAGGGGATCTCAAAGCGGAGCGAGATCGCTTCCTCATGGCCGGCGCTGACAGACGGCTGCGGACTCGACGGAAGAGGGGTCGTTGCCGGACCGGTCGCGCAGGCCGCGAGGAGGATGACCGCCAGCGCGACGAGGGGCGCTCCGCGGCGGTCGAGCCGCCGCTCCGTCACCGGATCAGGCCCGACACCGGCTGAGGAGCGACGGGGAGCTTCTCCGACGGATCGCTGGATGCGATCGGCCCGGATGCCGGCAACGAGATGGGCGGTGCTGCCTTCCAGCGGATCCACCACGGCACCTGCGACGTGGCGGCCTGCGGTTCTGGATCGTTGCTGGCGCGCTCGAGCACGCCCGGCCAGGTGCGCTGCTGCAGCGCGACCGGGCGGTCCGCCTCGCGAGCAGTGGCCACGGCGAACGCCATGACGACCATCGCCGCACCCGCAGGCAACAGCCGGGCCCAGCGCACGGCGCGGGTCGCCCAGACCGGGCCCGCCTCGGCGACGAGGGCGCGCCGGCGAACCGCCTCCCAACTCCGATCCGAAGGCGCATGCCCGGCGACACGTGCCTGCAGCGCGCGGCGCAGCTGCACCACCAGCGCGTGGTCGAGTCCGACCTCCTCACGGCAGACGGTGCATGACTGGAGGTGGGCGAGATGGGGATCGGAGCGCGAGTCGAGCTCCTCCCCGAAGCGGAAGCGCTCGAGCAGTTCGCGACTGACCCTACGGCAGCTCATGGCTCGCCAATCTCGTGCTCCCATGCGCGGGCGCGCGCCGTGCGGCCGGCACCAGCGAACGGAGCGCGCGCAATGCGTAGTGGAGGCGCGACTTCATGGTGCCGACTCGACAGCCGGCGATCTCGGCGGCCTCGGCCAGGGAATAGCCATGCAGGTAGTACAGGATCACCGCGGCCTGCTGCTTTGGTGGTAGCCCGTCGATCCCACGCTGCAGCACCTCGATGATCTCGCGCGACTCGGCGACCTGGTCGGGGCGCGACGAGAGGTCGGCGACGAGGTTCGTGATCAGCGCGGTCAGCGGCTCCGAGATCGCCCGTCGCCGGGCGATCCGGCTGTAGCACAGGTTGGTGGTGACGCGCTGCAGCCACGGCAGCGGCGAGACGTCGAGCCGGAGCCGATGTCGGACGCGGTAGGCCTTGACAAAGCAATCCTGGAGGACCTCCTCGGCCAGGAACGGATCGCGCGTGATCGCCAGGGCGGTCGCGTAGACCGGTCGCTTGAAGGCGTTGAAGAACTCCTCGAACGCGTCGAAATCGCCCGATTGCATGCGTTCGACGAGGCCATCTGGCTGCGTCGTATTCACTGGCACCCCGTCTGCGATGCGCCGATCGCTATCCATACTACCCGCCGCGCTGCGGGCGGGTTCAGCCCGCTTCCCCCGCAACGGGGTCCGCGACGAAGCGCAGGTCCGGTCGTCGGGCCGCCGTCGCCTCGTCGAGGCGGCCGACCGGGGTCGTCACCGGGGCACGACGCAGCGCGTCAGGATCGGTGGCTGCCCGGCTGGCCACCAGGTGCATGATCTCGACGAATCGGTCGAGCGTCTCGAGTGTCTCGGTCTCGGTCGGCTCGATCATCAGCGCCTCCTCCACGATGAGTGGGAAATAGATCGTGGGCGGATGAACTCCGTGGTCGAGGATCG
>JAOUHE010000057.1 GCA_029865285.1 Chloroflexota bacterium | reverse complement strand
GTTGATCACGCCGCCGGCAATCTCGTCTCCATCCCAGGCGATGAGGAACAGGGACGGGTCGAAATCCGGCTGGTCGAGCCACTCTTCGAAGCTCGCATCCGAGGCGTCGAAGCCGCCCCAGTGATCCATGAACGCCTCCGCATCGGCGTCCCAGACGCGGCGGTAGCCCTCGCGGTCCGATATCGGTCGCAGCTCGAGGCCTTCGGGCATCGGCGGGATCACGACAGCCTCGAGGGTCGGTCGCAGCATTTCGAAGAAGTAGCGAACCGGCTGATAGCCGTTTGCACGCACGAGCGCCACCGCGCCGGGGCGTCGTTCATCGGCGAACGTGCCCATCACCCGCTCCCGATCGGTGTCGTGCACCGCCGACATGCCGCGCAGGTGCGCGACATTGCGCGCGAGGATGGCACTGCCAACACCGCGTCGCCTCCACACCGGGTGCACGTGACCGCGGGTAAGGTACTCGCGCAGGCCGTCGGTCGTGTCGACCCAGAAGGCCCAACCGTAGCCCACCACCTCGCCATCGACCTCGGCCAGCACCAGGTCGTTGGCAGGATCGAAGTGCTCGCTCGGGTGCGTCAACCATGTGGTGAGGAACGCCGCGGACGCTCGCTCATCGATCTCGTCGGCCACGTTGGACGCGGTGAAGACGCGCAGCATCTCCGGCACATCCGACAGGCCGGCATAGGGACGCAGGACGAGGCCATCCGGTAGGGTGCGCATCGGTTCAGCCTACTCGCTTGAGCTTGCCGGTCCGCTTGGCATAGCGCTCGGCACGGCCGAATGCCCAGAGCCCCAGCGGGATGAAAACGATCCCCATCAGGGCGAGGGGCCACACGTCGCGAAGCAGATCCGCTGTCCCCACGCCGTCGATCAGGCCCGCACGCACGCCGTCGAGTACGTACGTTGCGGGCGAGAAGTTCGAGGCCACCTGCATCCAGCCGGGCAGCACGTCGATGCTGTAGTAGACGCCGCTGATCAACAGCAGTACCGACTGCAGCACGAAGGTCATCTGCGCTCCGCGCTCGACGTACATGAGCGGCAGGATGGCCGTCATGATCCCGATCCCGATGAACGAGACCGAGCCGAGCACCATGAAGACCGCGGCGGTCCCGAAGTTGGCCTGGCTCAGGTCGAGTTCAAAGAAGAGCGCGAGCACGACGAGCACCACCACGGTATGCACGAAGCCGAAGATGACCGCATAGAGCGTGGAGCCGAGCATCTGGGCATAGCGGCGCACCGGTGCCATGAACGTGTACTCCAGCGTCCCCTCCCAGCGCTCCCAGCTGACCGTCTCGGCGATGAAGCTGAAGACGACCGACAGGTAGTTCCAGAACACGGCACCGATCACGAGCGTAAGCAGGAGCCGGGTATCGTTCTGCCCTGCGCCGATGAGCGACACGGCCAACGCGCCCGCCACGGCATAGACCAGGAATGCGACCTCCCAGCCCCAGTAGCGCTTTGTCAGGTTGAAGTTCCGCTCCACGAAGGCGAACGACGCCTTCAGTTCGCGGGTCATCAGGGTCATCGCTCTAGCCCTCGTCGTTCTCGTCGTTCTCGTTGTCGAGGTCGTCGTCCAGGGAGCGTCCGGTGAAGGTCATGAAGACGCTCTCCATGGTCGGCTCCTGTCCGTGGCGCTCCGCCACGAGGACCTTCAGCGCCTCGGGCGTCTCCTCCACCACGATCCTCCCGTCGTTGATGATCGCGATTCGGTCGCACAGCCGATCGGCCTCCGCCAGGTCGTGCGTTGTGAGCACGATCGTGGCGTCGTGGCCATCGCGCAGGTCCTCGATGAAGCTCTGCACGTCGAGCTTCGAGCGCGGGTCGAGGCCGGTCGTCGGCTCGTCGAGCAGCAGCAGGGTCGGGCTGGTCAGCAGTGCGCGCGCGATGGCGACCTTCTGCTGCATCCCCCGGCTCATCTGCTCCAGCGGACGGCCGAGCCGCTTCTCGCTGATCCCCAGCCGCGCCAGGATGGCGATCGCCTGCTGCCGCGCCGACTTCGGGTCCATGCCGTACAGGCGTGCGGCGTAGGCCAGGTTCTCGAAGGGGCTCAGCTTCTTGAAGAAGGCCGCGTCCACGCTCACCCGGTTGATCAGTCGCTTGACCGCCATCTCGTCGCGCTCGATGTCGTGGCCGAACACCTCCACCTTGCCGGTGTCGAGGGTCAGCAGCGTGCTGACCAGCCGAATGAAGGTCGACTTGCCGCTCCCGTTTGCGCCCAGTACGCCGTAGATCTCGCCCCGTCGGATGCGCAGGGAGATGTCCTTCACGGCCGTGACGGGCTTCCGCTTGCGGCCGACCAGGAACTGCTTGGTGACGTGCTCGACGAGCAGCGCGGGCACGCCGTCCTCGGGCAGCGTGCGACGGGTGCGTGACGGCGGCGCAGCCGGTACCGGGGCGCGCATCGGCTCGGTCTTCGGTTCTTGCAGGAGACCGGTCATCTCGGGTTCCTCGTCGTGATCTGTCGTCACCTTGCTCGGTTGGATACCTCTCCATTTCATGCACAGAGCCGCGGGTCCTGCGCGGTCCGCGGCTCCTGCTCCTCGCCCATGGCGAGCATCAAAAAACCGTGGACCCAATCTGGCCCACGGCTCGTGGCGTGTGCTTGGCGGCCGTGCCGCCTGGCGTCAGCTCGAGGGGGGCGCAGATCTCCCGCCGTCGACACCGCCGGGTGCCGTCTCGGGGCGCTCGATTCGGGCGCTGCTCGGGAGTCTCATGGCTGTTGCTTGGTCCTCGTGGGAGGTTCCCCGGGCGGCACCACGTGACAACGGGGCAAGGTCGGGGCCGCCGCGGGAGGATACGGCCGCCTTTCCCGCCGTGTCAAGCCGAACGGGGGGCAGCAGCCGGGGGCGGGCGAAGCTCTCGAGCTGTGTCGCGAGGGCAGTTCCAGGCTGGAACGACTGTACGCGGCGCTGGCAGTTGTCGGCGGCGGAACGGACAACCTCCGTCTGCCCGGCAGTCGCTGGCGATGTCGCTGCCCGTACCAGAACGACCCTTCGCGTCCGGCTGGACCGGTACAAAGGAAACAGACCGGCGACGAATAGGCCATTCGGCACTCCCCGATCGGCGGGGCGCCGATGGTACGGTTCGGGCGTTCGACCGCAGCATGCGAAAGGACCAATCGGTCATGACCCTCAACCGTGGGCTGCTCTTCTGGGGCCTCGCCCTCATCACCGCCGGCGCGGTTGCGTTGGCTGCCCAGCAGGGGTACCTCGACAAGGACGCGCTCCGCGACCTGTGGCGCCTCTGGCCGGTCATCCTGATCGTGATCGGCGTGTCGGTGGTCGTGTCGCGCACCCCGTTCGCGGTCGTCGGGACGGTTGCGGCGGCGCTGGTGGTCGGTGGCGCTGGCGGCGCACTGATCGCCGTCGGGCCGACGCTCTCGCTCAACTGCGGGACCGGCGACCCCACATCGCTCACCTCGCGCAGCGGCGACTTCGGGAGCAGCGCCGGGGTGGAGCTCGACTTCAACTGCGGCACGCTGAGCGTCGCCATGACCGATAACTCGGCGTGGACGGTGGCCAGCGGCCAGCGGGGCGGGGATCCTGCCCGTATCACGGCGAGCAGCGATCGCCTCGAGGTCCGCTCCCCGGACAACGGGCGCTGGTGGGACGGCGGGCGTCAGCGTTGGGAGGTCAGCCTGCCGACTGATTCCGTATACACGCTGAACGCGTCACCCAACGCGGCCGATACGACCATCGACCTCGGCGGGGGTCGCTTCAGCCGCGTCTCGCTGAACCCCAACGCCGGCTCGCTGACGCTTGACCTGACCGATGCCGATGTGGAGCGCCTGGAGCTGTCGTTGAATGCCGGTTCGGCATCCGTCACGATCGGGACGGCAATGAACATGCGCGGCAGCCTGAGCGTCAACGCCGGATCGATCCAGGTCTGCACGCTCGGCGGGGTGGCGGTCGAGTACACCCTGGACTCGAACGTCGCGTTCTCGCACAACCTCGACGGATCGGGGCTGGTGCGGGTGGGCGATACGTGGTCGACCTCCGGTTACGCCTGGGCGGCCCAGCAGATCCGCCTCGAGATCAGCGGCAATGCGGGGAGTTTCACCCTGAATCCTGAAGGAGGCTGCGGATGAATCGGCGGCTGTATCGGTCCCGTCGCGAGGAGATGATCAGCGGTGTCGCGGGCGGCGTCGCGGAGTACCTGGACCTCGATCCCTCGATCGTGCGCGTGGTGTGGGCGGTCCTGGCGATCATCACCGGGGGCGTCTTCTTCATCGTCTACGTGGTGATGTGGATCGTGGTGCCCCAGGCGCCGGAAGGCGCGGAGCCCCCAGGCGCCGGCGGGGCGGACTCGGCCGGCGCTGCTCCGTCGTCGGGCTGGGTGCCGCCCTCCGGCTGGGCCGCACAGTCCGCACGGCGGGCCTACCGCCACTCAGGTGGTGGATCGTGGGTCTTCGGGCTGATCCTGATCGGGCTCGGGGCCTACTTCCTCGCCCGTGAGTACCTGCCGGACCTCGACGTCGATCGGCTCTGGCCTCTGGGGCTGGTGGTCCTCGGCCTACTCTTCATGCTGGTCGCCTTCCGTCGTCGCGACTGACGGCGACGCCTCACGGCGGGACCCGAGCAGGTCGCGCCCCATCAGCGCGAAGGCAGCCGCCAGGACCGCCACGACCGTGCCGACCGCCAGTTTCAGGCTGTCGGCAGTAATGAGTTGCGCGCGCTCGCCCTGCGGTGGAGACGGGAACTGGAACGCGTAGTTCCACGGGGCCAGGGCGCGGGCCGCATTGATGTACCAGTCGGGCATGACCAGCGCGGCGCCGAGCGGGAAGACGAGCGCGCCCGCCACCACGACGGCCACCAGGAACCCGATCGCCAGGGAGCGGTAGCCCCACGACCGCAGTCCCTCGTCAACGAAGTAGGCCACGGCGATCATCGAGAAGAGGACCGCAGTGAGGTAGTGGTACTGGAAGGTGGCCCGCTCGATCCGGATCCACGGCAGGTACTGGAAGGCGAAGGCCGCGGCTACCAGCGCGAGGGCCAGCGAGCGGCGGCGCCAGGCCATCAGGGCGCCCCACAGCACGGCCGGGACCCCTGCCCAGAAGAGGACCGGATTGCCACCGTTGTAGATGACGGCCATCTGCCGCTCGTCAAAGGAGTGGCTGTAGAACCAGACCGGCTTCAGGTCGAGCGGCCAGCTCCACCACGGCGACGAGGCGGCGTGGCCCGCCTGCAGGCCGAAGTGATAGCCGAACATCTGTGAGTGCAGTTCATCGAGCGACCAGCCGTATCCCGGTCCCTGTGCCACGGTGGCGATCCCGTGGCCCAGCTGCAGGTACGGGATGTAGGCCACGAAGTAGACGAGCAGCGGGATCACCAGCAGGGTCGCGCCAACCCACGGCCAGGCGAACCCGCCGAGCTCGCCGGGGAGGTACCAGCGGCGGTCACTGGCCGGGTCGCGCAGCGAGCGCCACGCGCGGAGGACGATCAGCAAGGCGCTGATGCCTAGCATCAGCCATGCGGGCCACGCCGCCTGCGCACCGCGCGCGAGGATCGCGAAGAGGAGTTCGACCGCACTGCGCGGGTCGCGCCCCTCCACGGTGCCGTAGGCCATCGTGAACGCCAGGCCGATCCCCCCGGCCACGACACCGATGGCCGGCAGCGCCGCCAGATCGCGACCCGTGAGGCGCACCGGGCGCTCCCAGACGAGGACCAGGGCGAGTCCGAGCGCCAGCAGGCAGACGACCAGGAACGGCCACGGGGCACCGATCGCCCCCACCACCGTGATGAAGGCGACGCCCGCCACCAGCAGGAAGCGGCCGAGGCCAGAACGTGCCAGGACGAGGACCCACAGGCCGAAGAGCGCATACCAGCCGACCCACTTGCTGGCGGCGGCCAGGCCGATGAGGACACCGACCAGCGGCAGGGCCCACCACGCGCTGCGCACCCAGCGACCTGCCCAGACCTGCCAGAAGACCAGGTAGGCGGCAACGATGAAGGTGGCGACGAAGATGTCGTTCATGGCGATCCGGCTCATCACGTAGCTCATCCCGTCGATCGCCACGAAGGCGGCCGCCAGCACCGCGATCCGTCGGCGTCGGAAGAGGGTCGCGGCAAGCAGGTAGATGAGCCCGACCAGGATCGAGCCGAAGACGATCCCCGCGATCCGCCAGGCGAAGGCGTTGCTGCCAGCGTCGATCGCAACCAGCCCACCGCCGCCGGCCGTAATCGTCGAGACGATCAGGCGGCCATGGTCGTCGCCCTCCGCGTGGTCGGAGATGTCGAAGCCCAACGCCAGCGGGTCACCGGGGAGCGGGCTCGTGTCGAACGCGGCGAATCCGACGCTCTGTGAGCCGCCATTGCCGTGCGGCATGACGGCCCACGCCTCGGCCTTGCCGGTCGCGGGATCGGTCCCCGCGACATAGACGATGTTGGCCACCCACTGCCAGCCGATCAACCTCGGCGTGCCCGGCAGCGGCACCGTGTCGATCTCGGACAGCTTCTCGTCGAACACGGTCAGCCCGCCGGCGACCGGGCCGTGCTCGTCGTCTGCGGGGAGCGGGCCGACCGGGACCCAGACCTGCGTGTCTTTGCCGCGCGCCTGGACCATGACCGGCCCGGTCGGAGGAGCACGCAGAATCACCCGCCCGTCGCTGCCGATCAGCCCCGTGTCGAGTTCGAGGGAGGCGGCATCGAGGGCCACCAGGCTGCCGCGCGCCAGGTCGATGGCCACGACGCGCGCCGGAGCGCCGTCATCGCCGGAACCGGCCGGCACGTAGCCGATCCCACTGGCAACCAGGCTGGAGGTGGCTATCCGGGCGCCCGTCTCGCGCTCCACCTCGGCGATCCCGTCGGTGCCGCGGAAAAGGATGATCGGCTGCCCCTGCGGCACCACGATCTCGCTGATGCCGGCCAACGCGGTCTCGATCAGGGCCACGCCCGGCGGCGGCCCCCGTTCACCGAGCTGGCCGAGGAATGCGCCCAGGTCGAAGACCGATACGCTCCCGGTGTCGGCCAACCCGACGAGCAGCCGGTTGACGTCCTCGTCGTACGCAAGACTGGCGACGGGGCCGCTCATCGTCCAGCTCGACACGACCGTGCCCGACGTGACCTCGCGCGCCGTGATCGTCTCGTCTCCGGCCGAACTGAAGACGATCGAGGCAAGGCGCCCCTCGGCGCTGCGCTGGGGCGCGACCGCCAGTGACGTGGCCGGGACGTCAAGCTCGGTGCTGCCGAGCACCTTGTTCGGGTCCGCCGCCACGATCCCGGCGGCGATCAGGTACTTCGCCAGCGGCGGGTGCGTCCATTCATACGTGTCGCGGGTCCAGCCCTCCTGCCAGTCGGCGAGCATCTCCGTTGCCGTCCGTGCGTGGTAGACCTCGTCGAAATGGAAGTGGCGCGGGAAGTCGAGGCGCCAGAGCCGGAAGACGAGGGCGAACAGCACGAGTCCCAGCAGCAGCACCGCATCCAGCCGGTCGAGGCGCCGCGGCGGCTCCGGTGCGTTCGGGTCGGCAGGATCGCGGCGCAGCCAACGGCGCAGGCGGGAACCAGGGGCGGGCCGCTCAGCGCGCACCGGCTCGTCAACCGCAATCGGTGGCAGGACCGGTCCTGGGTCTGCCGTGATCCGATCGGCCGGCGGCGCCGATCGGATCGGGGCGAGCGCCAGATCGCCCGCGCGGACCGCCATCCCGGCCGACTGCAGCACCAGCCACGCGAGGACGACCACGATCCCCGCCGACAGCAGGTAGATGCCTGTGTCGTTGAACAGGAATTCCCCAAGGAACGCGTCGCGCGGCATGGGCAGGCCGTCCAGCCCCGGGTTCATGACGCCCCCTCCCGCCCACGACCAGTCTGCCGTGTAGACCCAGTAGACGTTGGCGAAGAACGAGACGGTCAGGGCCGCGTAGAGCACCGCCCAACGCCGCCCGCGCAGCACCAGCGGGGCCGCCAGGGCCAGCGCCGGGAAGAGGTACCGCTCATGGACGCGGGTCGGCAGCGCATAGAAGGCGACCGCCAGCACCAGGGCGCCGACGAGGAGGCCGGCCGGATCGTCGCGGCGCGCGACCTGCCACAGCGCGACGAGGGCGGCCAGCGCGAACAGCACCGTCCCGACCAGCTGCCAGGTGACCGGGAAGGTGCCGAGCATGACCGCGATGCCCTGTCCGTCGGGGCATGTCGGCGGGGCGACGTCGCAGCCCCACTGCAACGTGTCGCCGAGCCCGCTCCACGGGTTGCGCCACAGGTTGAAGCCGTTGATCGAGAGACCCTTGTAGGTGTCCGCCGCGTCGAGGAACTTCCCGATCAGGGAGTGGGCACGGTCGGCCGGCGCCCAGACGGCCAGCCGGAACGGCAGGATCAGCACGACCAGCGAGCCGAGACCCGCCGCCAACGAGGTGAGCACTCGCAGCGGGTCGCCGCGGCCGTCGTGGGCTGGGTCCGACGAGGTGCCGAAGACGTGCCGCTTGATGCCGACGATCGCCACGATCGGGATCAGGAAGGCGAACTGGAACTTGATGAGCAGCGCCAACACCGCGCCGACGGCTGCCGCCTCGGTCCAGCCGCGGGCAAGGAGGTAGAGCGTCGCAAGGATGGCGAGCGCGCCCACCGAGTCGACCTGGCCCCAGACCGATGCGTTGAAGATGGTGCCGGGATTGAACAGGTAGACCGTCGCCGCGATGAGGCCGATCCGTTCGCCCCCCAGGCCGCCGAGCCATCGGTCCCCAAAACGGCGGGCGTAGATGAACAGGAGCCAGGCCACGCCCGCGTCGGCCAGGATGCCGGGCACCTTGACGAGGCCGGGGGTGATCGACAGGCCGAAGATCGGGCGCAGCCATTCGCCGATCGAGCCGAGCAGCCACAGCACGTACATGTAGCCGGGCGGGTAGTCGCTGAAGTAGTCGGCCTGGTAGAACTCGCCGGGTCCGCTGGTCGCCAGCCGCTGCGCCCACGACGAGAAGTCGCCAACGTCGATCCGGAAGCCGGAGAGGGGTACGTAGATCCCGCCGATGAAGGCACGCAAGAGCACCCCCATCACGATCAGGAGGATCACCAGCGTGGCGGGATCGAGCGGCAGGCCGCGGTCGAATGGCCTCGCGCCCCGCTCCCTCACGGAGTCGCGGGTCATCGGTGGCGGCACCCGGTCAGGGGCGCCTGCGGTCGTACGCCAAGGTGGGCCGGAGTATACATCGACCCCTTGACGGTTCCGCTTGCCAAGCGGTTGCGCTACGGTACGGCGGACCCGCAACAAGGAGGTCGCGTGACCCAGGACCAGAAGTCGTCCCCCGATCCGACTCCGGCACCACCCGGCGACGCCCGGCCGGCGCTCACCTTCTTCTTCCCGGCCTACAACGAGCAGGAGAACATCGAGCGGACCGTCGAGCGGGCGCTGGCCGAGATCGGCCCGCTGGTCAGCTCGATCGAGGTGCTGGCCATCGACGACGGCTCAACCGACAGCACGCCGGCGCTGGCCGATGCCTTGGCCGCCGCTGATCCGAGGGTGCGCGTCCACCACCAGCCAAACCGCGGCTACGGCGGTGCCCTGAAGGCGGGCTTCGAGGAGGCGCGGGGCGAGCTGATCTGCTTCTCCGACGGCGACCTGCAGTTCGACCTGCGCGAAATGAGCCGACTGCTCGACCGGTTGGCCGACGACCGCAAGCCGGTGGACGCGGTGATCGGCTACCGGATCAAGCGGCGCGACCCGTTCCATAGAATCTTCATCGCCAAGACCTACAACGCCATCGTGTCAGTCGCCTTCGGCCTGCGGGTGCGTGACATCGACTGCGCCATGAAGCTGTTCCGTCGCGAGGTCTTCGACGGCCTGCGGCTTGATGCCGAGGGCCCCTTCCTGTCGGCCGAGTTGCTCATCAAGCTTCGTGCGCGCGGCGTACGTTCTGCCCAGGTGGGCGTGAACCACTACCCGCGTGCGGCGGGCTCCAACACGGGGGCGAGCATCGGCAAGATCCTGCGCACCTTCCGCGATTTGGCGGTGCTGCGCTGGGCGCTGTGGACTCGCCGGGCCCACGTCCTCGGGACGCGCACGAAGGCCTAGCTGCCGAGCTCCTCGCGGGGAGGGCCCTTCTCGCCACCGCCGAGGTCGACGTCGAGCGAGTTGATGAACTCGCGGAAGACCGCCAGCTTCTCGTCCGGGCCGTCGCC
>JAOUHE010000056.1 GCA_029865285.1 Chloroflexota bacterium | reverse complement strand
ACCGCATTCTGGTCGACATGCTCGCGGACCGCCGCAAGGAGCGCGAGTCGTTCATCAACAAGAGCATCTCTATCCTGAGCAAGGAGCTCGCCAAGGTGGGCATCCGGGCCGAGATCAGCGGCCGCCCCAAGCATCTCTACAGCATCTACAAGAAGATGGAGCGCAAGGGAGCGGAGTTCAGCGAGATCTACGACCTGCACGCGGTGCGACTGATCGTGGACGAGTTGAAGGACACCTACGCGGCGCTCGGCGTGGTGCACTCACTGTGGCGACCGATCCCCGGCCAGTTCGACGATTACATCGCCATGCCCAAGGCGAACCTGTACCAGAGCCTGCACACCGCGGTGATCGGGCTGGACGCCAAGCCGCTCGAGGTCCAGATCCGCACCCGCCAGATGCACGAGGTGGCCGAGGCCGGGATCGCAGCGCACTGGCGCTACAAGGAGGGGACCCGTGGCGACCGCCGCTACGACGAGAAGCTCGCCTGGGTACGGCAGCTGATCGAGTGGCAGCGCGAGGTGGTCGATGCGACCGAGTTCGTGGAGGGACTCAAGCTCGACATCTTCCAGGACCAGGTGTTCGTCTTCACGCCCAAGGGCGACGTAAAGGACCTGCCGAGCGGCGCGACACCGCTCGACTTCGCCTATCGGATCCACACCGATGTCGGCCATCGCACGATCGGCTCCAAGGTCAACAACCGGCTGGTGCCGCTCGACTATCGGCTGCGTAACGGCGACATCGTCGAGATCATCACCACCAAGGCCGCGCATGGCCCTTCGCGTGACTGGCTCAGCATCGTGCGCACCAACCAGGCGAGGGAGAAGATCCGCGCCTGGTTCAAGCATCAGCAGCGCGACGAGAACGTCGCCCAGGGCAAGGAGCTGCTCGACCGCGAGTTGCGCCGCCTCGCCCACGAGACACTCTCGAGCGTGAATGCCGACCGGCTGGCCGCGATCGCGACACAGGCGCACTACAAGGAGCTCGACGACTTCTACGCCGCCATCGGCTACGGGGCCGTCTCGCCGGCGAGCGTGGTCGGCAAGCTGGAGATCCACGACGATGCGGCGCTGGCCCTCCCCGAGGTGGCCCCGCCGACCGTCTCGGTGCCGTCGTCCACCGGGATTCGGGTCAAGGGTGTGGGCGACCTCTTGGTGCGGTTCGCCAACTGCTGCTCGCCGATTCCGGGCGATTCGATCACCGGCTACGTCACGCGCGGCAAGGGGGTCACCGTGCACCGCGCCACCTGTCCGTCAGTCCTTTCCGAGCGCGACATCGAGCGGCTGATCGACGTGGACTGGCAGGCGGCCGATCTGCAGACTTACCCGATCACCGTGCGCATCGCCGCCCTCGACCGGCCTGGGTTGCTGAGCGAGATCACCAACGTCGTGGCCGAGGACAAGGTGAACATCGTCGCCGCCTCGATCGGGACCCATCCGGATGGCACAGCGGCCATCACCGCCACGCTCAAGGTCACGTCGCTCCAGCAGCTCTCCAAGGTGCTGTCGAGGATCGAGCGGCTGCGTGACGTGACCAGCGTCACCCGCGAGGCGCGCTAGGGAGATTCGACCCGGCGTGTCTGCTCGAGGTCGGCGCCATCGGGACCGTTCGTGCAGCACAGTTGCACCGTTGCGTGAATGCCCCTGACGCGACGCGCCCACTCCACCGGCCCGCCCGTCTCCGGCTGGGTACACTCCGCGCATGGCCCGCCCGATCAGCGCTCCTCGTGGCACCCGCGACCTGCTCCCCGAGGACAGCGCTGCGTGGAACCGCGCTGAGGCGATCGCCCGGGACCTGAGCCACGGCTACGCGTTCGACCGGATCGAGACGCCGCTCTTCGAGCGCGTTGAGCTGTTCCATCGCGGCCTGGGTGAAGCGAGCGACGCGGTCGAGAAGGAGATGTTCCGGGTCGGCGGCGCGACAGGCTCCGACGAGGAGAAGGCCGAGTGGGCGCTCCGACCAGAGCCGACCGCAGGGATCATCCGCGCCTTCGTTGAGCACGGCATGCACGTGCGCCCCGGCCCGCTGCGCCTGTGGATGCTCGGCCCCATGTTCCGCTACGACCGCCCGCAGGCCGGCCGCTACCGGCAATTCACGCAGTGGGACGTCGAGGTGGTCGGCGATGCGGGACCGATGGTGGACGCGGAGGTGATCGAACTCGGCCATCGGTACTTCGCCGAGCTCGGACTGACCGATGTGGTCGCGTATCTCAATTCCATCGGTGACGCCGTCTGTCGGCCCGGCTACCGGGCCGTTCTGGTCGAATACCTCGCGGCCCGCGAGGACCGGCTGACCGATGACTCCCGCCGCCGCCTGCGCACCAACCCGCTGCGAGTGCTCGATGACAAGGATCTGGATCCGGAGGTGGCGGCCGCCGCCCCGCGATCGGTCGACCACCTGTGTGACGCCTGCCGCGCCCATTTCGACGCGGTACGGGGCCTGCTCGACAGCCTCGGGGTGCGGTACGAACTCGATCATCGCCTGGTGCGCGGCCTCGACTACTACACCCGGACCACGTTCGAGTTCTTCGTGGCCGGTCGGCGCGGACAGCAGCAGGCGCTCGGCGGCGGCGGTCGCTACGACGGCCTGGCCGAGTTGCTCGGCGGCCGGCCCACGCCGGGGATCGGCTTCGGGATCGGGATCGACCGGTCGGTGCTGGCCGCCGCGGAGCAGGAGGCCCCGGTTCCGGAGGAGCCGCCGCTCGTCGCTGTCGTCTCGCAGCAGCCCGACGATCTGGCCGCACGGCTGGCGGCCGCCACTGCGCTGCGGGCAGCCGGCCTCCGCGTCCGCGTCGATGGCTCCGCCCGCAAGCTCGGCAGGCAACTGGAGAGCGCCGCGAAGCTCGGCGCGCGGTGGGCGGTGATCGTCGGCGACGACGCTCACACGGTCGTCCTGCGCGACCTCGCCGCGCACGAGCAGCGTGAGCTGACGCTCTCCGAGGTGGCGGCGGCCATCGGTTGAGGTCGGCTACCATCTAGCGGCCATGGCCCAGTCGTTCCGCACTCACACGAGCGGTGAACTGCGTGCCTCCCACGTGGGGGAGCGCGTGACGCTGGCCGGCTGGGTGCATCGGCGCCGGGACCACGGTCAGCTCACCTTCTTCGACATCCGTGACCGCTATGGGATCACCCAGGTGGTCACCAACGCTGATGAGGCGCCGGACGCTCACGCGGCCGCGGCACCGGTGCGCAACGAATGGGTGGTGCAGGCCGAGGGAATCGTGCGGCGTCGGCCTCCGGGCACGGCCAACGCCGAGCTGGCGACCGGGGAGATCGAGGTGGCGGTCGATCGGTTCGTGGTCCTCAACGCCAGCAAGGTGCCGCCCTTCTACGTCAACGAGGAGCAGGCCGGGCTGGACGAGGCGATCCGGCTGGAATACCGATACATGGACCTGCGCCGCCCGACGATGCAGCAGCGGATCCTGCTGCGCGCACGGCTGACCGCGGCGATTAGGCGGGCCATGGAGGTGGCGGGCTTCGTGGACATCGAGACACCCACCCTGATCCGCAGCACGCCCGAAGGCGCGCGTGACTTCGTCGTCCCGTCGCGCATGCAGCCGGGCCTCTTCTACGCCCTGCCGCAGAGCCCGCAGCAACTCAAGCAGTTGCTGATGGTGTCCGGCTACGACCGCTACTTCCAGCTCGCACGCTGCTATCGCGACGAGGACCTGCGCGGTGATCGCCAGTTGGAGTTCACGCAACTCGACCTGGAGATGAGCTTCGTCGACGAGGCGGACGTGATGGATACGGTGGAGGCCGCCGTGCTGGCGGTCACGCACGAGGTCGTTCCTGATCGACCGATCCTGCACGAGCCATTCCCGCGGATCACCTATGCCGATGCGATGGCCCGCTTTGGCTCCGACAAGCCCGATATCCGCTTCGGAATGGAGCTGGTTGACCTGACCGATGCGGTCCGTGCGGTCGACTTCCGGGTCTTCGCCGATGTCATCGCCGCCGGGGGAGCGGTGCGCGGCGTGGTGGCCCCCGGCTGCGCCGACTGGTCCCGCAAGCAACTCGACGAACTGACCGAGACGGCCCGACGCCATGGAGCCGGCGGCCTGGTCCACCTCGCGGTGCAATCCGACGGCTCGCTCCACGGGCCGGTCGCGAAGTTCCTCGACGTGGAGGCGCAGGCGAGCGTCCGGGCGGCATCGGGGGCGGGTCCGGGCGATCTTCTGCTGGTCGTCGCTGACGCGAACGCGCGCCTGGGTATGGAGGTCCTCGGCCGGCTTCGTCTGGAGTTGGGGACGCGCCTCGGACTGCGCACGCCGGGCGTGCTCGCCTACGTCTGGGTGCATCGCTTCCCGATGTTCACCTGGGACGAAGAGGGCAAGCGCTGGGACGCGACCCACAACCCGTTCAGCGCGCCGGTCTGGGATCAGGCCGACCGGATGGAGGCCGATCCCGGTGCGATCGATGCGCAGCAGTACGACCTGGCGCTCAACGGTTGGGAGTTGGGCGGCGGATCGGTCCGGATCCATCGCCGCGACCTGCTGGAGCGCGCCTTTGCGCTGATGGGGCACTCAGTGGAGGGGATGCGAGACCAGTTCGGCGCGCTGCTCGACGCGCTCGAGTTCGGGGCGCCGCCGCACGGCGGGATCGCTATCGGCATCGACCGCTGGGCGGCGCTGCTCGCCGACGTGGAGAACATCCGCGAGGTGACCGCCTTCCCGAAGACGCAGGCCGGCCGTGACCTGATGATGCGCGCACCCGCACCGCTCGCGCCGCAGCAGCTGGGTGACCTGTCGCTGAAGATCGCGGAATCGGAGCCCGGAGGCGACACCGGGTCGTAGCTCTCGCCGCGACAGTCTTCAGGCACCCGGGCTGCGTTGAACGGCCGCCGGACCAAGGACGGCCCGGCGGCCAACCGGAGACGCTGACGATCGGCCTAGCAGCGCACCGTGGTGCTGTACTCACTCACGCTGCCCCAGCCCCACTGGTCCATCGTGACGCCGTCGATGGTCATCGTGCCAGCGAGCTCCGCCGACTGATCGGTGAACGAGTAGCGGTAGGTGCAGCTGCCGTCCTTGAAGGAGCTACGACCACTGCTGGTCGAGATCGGCCCAACGGCAGTGTCGAGCGCGGACACGGTGACTGTCCGGCTGCCGCCCTCGGTGCAACGGCGCGGACCGCAGTTGTACTCGAAGACCGTCACGGACGTATCACCGAGCGCCACGCTGAAATCGCTCGTGAAGGTGAGCGCCGCACTGCTCGTCTCGCTGCAGCCATACTCCTGGCTGATGAGCCGATAGGTGCGCGTGCTGTACGTGTACGAACTCAGGCAGACGACGATGGTGTCGGGACTGACGCTGAATGCGTCGACCCATGTGTCGGTACAGGTCGGGGAGCCGCCCTCGGTACAGACGGTTGAGCCGCTCGAGAAGGACATCGACGTGCCCGACTCCTTCAGCGGTGGAGCTGCGAACGCTGGTGTGGCGAGCATCAGCAGCAGCATTGGCACGACGATGACCGGGACCACGATTCGACGCACGCTGGGCCTCCTCTTTCTTGCGGCGGAGCTTCTCACCGCCGCGTTCACTTCAGACGCCGAACCGCCGCGCATAGTTGCCCGGGCTTCGAGCGCCGCATGCCGGCCATCCTGGACCCCTCCCACTGCGGAAGGACTACGGGGGTTGCCGCCAGAGGTACCAAACTGAACGGACGGGCATCAGAGGCCCTAGTCGCTGGCGGGGAAGCTCCCCGTTTCGTCGTGCGTCTCGGCTCCTGTCAGTGCCGGAGTTCCCCGGCCCTGGGCAGGCTCGTCCAACTGAATCAGGATGGACCGGTCGCTCAGTACGTCAGTCGACCGCTCCATGTAGCGGACCAAGCCCATTCAGGTTCGTCCCCGCCGAAGAGGACGACGGCATCCATCACGGCCCAACCTTGCGCGTCGTCAAAGCGTCCTGTGCCTCCCGTGAAGGTGATCGCAAGGGTGGCGTAGAACACCGAGAAATCCTCCGACGCGGTGACATCACCCACATACGTGCCCATCAGGATGTCGCCGTTCGCTGCGATCAGGGCCAGATCGCCATCCTCAATTGAGAAGCCAACCGGGCAGTGCGACATGATCAGATGTGCACGACCGAGGTGACTGGTGAAGGCGGGCAGGTCGGTCTTGGTCGTGACCTCGGCCGCGCAGCCCTTCGAGTTGTCATAGAAGGTCGTGACGCCCGACGACCAGCCCCAGAACGGGCGATCGCTGTGTGCCGTCACCGCCGTTGCGCTGAGCGTGAAGACCATGAGCGCCGCCAGTGCGACGCCGAAGACGCGCTTCATGACGTGCATCCTCCCAAGGAGATCTCCGCGGGTGGGTCTCGCCGGTGGCTCAGCGCGGTCCCGGCGACCTGGGTTTGGACCGCGTGTCAACGCTTCCCGCGTTTGCCGGAACAGTCCGCGGCCGGGCCCTCTTCAGCAAGAGCCAATTGTCACCTTGATGGGACTGGCCCTCGACCTGATCGTGCATGCGACCCCGGCCCCTTATTCGCTCGCTGGGAAGCTGCCGGTGGCGTCGTGCGTCTCGCCGCCGGTCAGCGCGGGGTTGAAGACGCACACCAGGTGCAACTCGGATACCACGCGCAATGTGTGCCGGTCGTGCTGGTCGAGCGCGTACACCATGCCGGGTGCGAGCGTGTGCTGCTCGCCGCTCGCCAGATCGGTCAATTCGGCCTCGCCTGACATAACAAAGCAGGCTTCGAAGTGGTTCCGGTACTCGAGTTCCATCTCAGCTCCCGCCGCCACGGTCGTGTTGTGGAGCGAGAAGCCCATTCCATCGCGCCGCAGCAGCAGCCGCTGGCTGCGCCAGCCTTCGCCGTGAACGTCGCGCTCCGTGCCGGTGACGTCGTCAAGGGACCGTACGATCATGGGTCGAACCTCCATCCGGTATGCGTCGTAGACTCCGGCCGTGGCGTCCCGCGTGATCGCGGCGATCCGGCACTCGGCCGTGCTCGCCGCCGCACTCTCCTTCGTCCTGCCCGGCCTCGGCCAGGGATGGATCGGTGCCCGGCGCCGGGCGATCCTCATGGCCGCGCCGATCATGCTCCTCGCCGGCATCGGTCTGCTGGTGGTGATCACCCAGGGCTCGTACCGGATCGCCGGGCTGTTGCTCCAGCCCAACGTCCTGATCGGTCTGCTGGTGGGGAACGTGCTCCTGCTGGCGTATCGGTCCGGAGCCATCGTGGATGCCTTTCGACTCGCTCGGCGCCGCTGGCCGTCCGACGGCAGCGCGGCGCGCAATGGACCGGGGCTGATCGGTCTGGGAGTACTGCTCGGCGTCACGCTGCTGATGCATTCGTGGTTCGGGCTGGTCACCTACAAGACGTACGACACCGTGGCGACGGTCTTCCACGATACCGATGCGACCGCCACACCCAGCCCGACGCCCAGCGGTACCGTCGATCCCTCGGCCGTCGCGACGCCCACGCGTGCGCCGACGCCTGAGCCGACCCCGCTACCGGTCTGGTCCGACAACGGGCGCCTCGACCTGCTCCTCATCGGGGGCGACGCGGGTCCCGGTCGATGGAGCCTGCGCACCGACACCATGATCCTGCTCAGCGTGGATGTCGCCACCGGCCGCTCCGCCATGTTCGGCATCCCGCGCAACCTGACGCACGTGCCGCTGCCGGATGGTTCGGCCGGGGCCTTCGACTGCCGCTGTTACCCCGATCTGCTCAACTCGCTCTTCACCTACGCCAGCGCGCACTCGGAATGGTTCCCCGGCTCGGACGATGACCGTGGCTACCTCGCGGTGCAGGACGCGATCGCCAAGCTCACCGGGCTGCAGATCGACGGGCAGGTGGTCGTCACGCTGCAGGGCTTCGTGCGCCTGGTCGACCAGCTCGGCGGCCTGGACATCAACGTCCCGTACTCGGTCTACGACGAGAGGTATCCGCCGCCCGATGGAGGCAGCAACGTCGAGCTGTGGATCCCGGCCGGTCAGCAGCACATGAACGGCTGGACCACCCTGGCATACGCGCGCTCGCGGCACCAGGACAACGACTACAACCGGATGGATCGCCAGCAGCTCGTGCTGCGTTCGTTGCGTCGCCAGCTCGACCCGTGTGTGCTGATCCCGCGCATCCCCGAACTGCTCGACATCGCCCGCGACTCGCTCTGGACGAACGTGCCCGTGTCACAGTTGCCCGAACTGTTCTCACTGGGCGCGCGGGTCGATTCGGGCGCCATCGCGCGCTACCAGTTCTGGCCGCCCGATATCCACGAGCACCTCGACATCGAAAGCGTCAACCTGATCCGCACCATGGTGCGCACCCCCTTCGTGAATCAGCCGTCGCCCACGCCAGTCCCCTCGGGTCCGGCCTCTGCCACGCCGGCTCCTGTCTGCTGAGCGCGCGATGATCTACCTGGACCACGCTGCCACCACGCCGCTGCATCCGGAAGTGCTCGAGGCGATGCTGCCCTTCCTGACCGAGCACTATGGCAACCCGTCGAGCCTCCACACGGCTGGGCGCCGGGCCCGGCAGGGGCTCGACGAGGCGCGCGAAAGCGCGGCCCGCATCCTGGGCGCGAAGCCGCGCGAGATCGTCTTCACCGGTGGCGGCAGCGAGTCGGACAACCTGGCCGTCAAGGGCGTCGCCTGGGCCGCCAGTGCGCGCGGCCGCCACATCATCACCAGCGCCGTGGAGCACAAGGCGGTGCTCAACTCCTGCGGCATCCTGGAGCGGTCCGGCTTCGAGGTGACCTACCTGCCGGTGGACCGATACGGCCGGGTCGACCCCGCGGCCGTCGCCGCTGCCATCACCGATCGGACCACCCTGGTGTCCATCATGTACGCCAACAACGAGGTGGGCACCATCCAGCCGATCGCCGAGATCGCCGCCATCTGTCGCGGCCGCGGGGTCCTCTTCCATGCCGACGCCGTGCAGGCCGCCGGATTCCTGCCGCTCGACGTCGACGCGCTGGGCGTGGACCTGCTCTCGCTGGGAGCGCATAAGATCTACGGCCCAAAGGGCGTGGGCGCACTCTTCGTGCGGCAGGGGACGGCCCTGCTGCCGCAGGTGCAGGGCGGCTCCCACGAGCGCCAGCGCCGCGCCGGCACAGAGAACGTGGCCGGCATCGTCGGCTTTGCGCGCGCCCTGGAGCTCGCGCAGGCAGATGTGGCAGCGCGGGAGGTGGAGAATGCCCGGCTCGCCGCGCTTCGCGACCAGCTAACGGCGAGTTGCAGGACGCTGCCCGGCGTCGAGGTGACCGGCCATCCTGTCGAGCGACTGCCGAACAGCGCCAGCCTGCTGATCGACGGTGTCGAGGGCGGCGACCTGGTGGCGGCGCTCGACCTGGAAGGGGTCGCGGCCAGCACGGGCAGCGCCTGCACCAGCGGGGCCACCGACCCGAGCCACGTCCTGCTGGCGATGGGCATCGATCCGCAGCGTGCGCATGGGTCACTGCGGCTGACCGCCGGGCGCTCCACGACCGATGCCGAGATGGACCGCGCCGTCGAGGTGATCGCGGCGGTGGTCGGCCGAATGCGTGGCGCTCCGGGGCCGCGTCACGCGGACGCATCGGCCTGATGGGACGCGTGGTGGCTGCCATGAGCGGCGGCGTCGACTCGAGCGTGGCGGCCGCGCTGCTGGCACAGGCTGCCGGTCAGACCGGGGACGACGTGATCGGCGTCTGGATGCGACTGCACCCCGATACCGGCGAGGGCTACGAGCAGCGGCGCAGCTGCTGCACGCCGGACGCCCACGACGACGCGCGTCGCGTGGCCCAGATGCTCGATATCCCGTTCTTTGCGCTCAACCTGGAGCGCTCCTTCGAAGAGCGGGTGATCGACGCCTTCGCCGATGGCTACCTGGCCGGTGCCACGCCGAATCCGTGCCAGGCCTGCAACCAGTACATCAAGTTCGACGAGCTGCTGCGCCGCGGGCTGGCCGCCTACGGGGCCGATGCCGTGGCGACCGGCCACTATGCCCGCCTCGAGCACCGTGACGGCCGATACCGGCTCCTGCGGGCGGCGGACGCTGACAAGGACCAGACCTACTTCCTGTGGGTCCTTGATCAGGCGCAGCTGGCGCACACCCGCTTCCCGTTGGGCGACCTGACCAAGCCGGCGGTGCGCCGCATCGCCACCGACCTGGGACTGCCGACCGCCGACAAGCCGGAGAGCCAGGAGATCTGCTTCGTACCCGCCGGCGATTACCGGGAGCTGCTGGCCGAGCGGCGCGGCT
>JAOUHE010000211.1 GCA_029865285.1 Chloroflexota bacterium | reverse complement strand
CGCTCTACCGGGCCGCGCGGATGGACGGCGCGACCGCCTGGGAGTCGTTCCGCTACATCACCCTGCCGGCCATCAAGAACACGGTGATCGTCGTGGGGGTCCTCCAGGTGATCATCAGCCTGCAGGTCTTCGACCTCCTCTTCAGCCTGACGAGCGGCGGACCCGGGCGGGACACCTACGTGCTCATCATGGCGATCTACACGACGACCTTCGAGCAGATCAGCCTGGGCTATGGGGCGGCGATCACGGTCGTGCTCTTCGGGATCATCGTCGCGGCCAGTCTCCTGATGCTGCTGGTCTTGCGCCGCCGTCAGCAGCCGCCACCCATGATCGAGGAGGACGCCGAGAACGCGGCCGCGTCGGCGCGGACCTCGCTCCGCCTCGACGCGTTGGCCTCCACCGTTGCGGGCGCGGCCGAGAGCCAGCCGGACGTCGAGCGCCGGCGATCGAGGTTCAGATTGCCGAGCATCGTGACCCGCGTACTGTTCGGACTCGGGGTATCCGTCCTGTTCTTCTTCTACTTCGCGCCGATCGCCTGGATGCTCATCGCGAGCCTTCAGCCATTCCAGGCACTCACCCACCAGCCTCCCCGGCTGACGACGGATCTCTGGCTCGATGGCTATCAGATCATCGCGGCCGACCCGCGCTGGGTCGGCTCGCTCTGGGTCAGCCTGCAGACGGCGCTGCTGACCACGCTCTTCGTGATCGTGCTCGCCGCTCCGCCCGCCTACGCGCTCGCTCGCTTCGAGCTCCCGGGCAAGGCGCGGATCCTCGCGCTCCTCATCCTCATCCAGATGGTCCCGGCAATCGTGATGGCGATCCCCGTCCTGCGGATCTTCCAGATCCTCGGCCTCACCGACACGGTGGCGTCGCTGGTCATCGTCAACGTAGCCTTCTGGCTGCCATTGATCATCTGGCTGCTGCGCAACTTCTTCATCGACGTCTCGGTATCGCTCGAGAAGGCTGCGCGGATCGACGGTTGCTCGCGGCTCGGGACCCTGTTCCGGGTCACGATCCCGGCGGCACGCCCCGGTCTCGCCGCGGCGGCGATCCTCATCCTGATCGGAACCTGGAACGAGTTCCTGTTCGCCGTGATCCTCGGCAACCGCGAGGCCGTGACGATCACGCGCCTGATCACCGGTATCCAGAACTTCCCCGGGCCGCTCAACCAGATGCCGGACCCGAACCTCCTGGCCGCTGCGGCGATGGTCGCCGTCGCCCCCTGTCTGATTCTCGTCCTCTTCTTCCACCGCCGGATCATCTCCGGCCTAGCAGGAGGGTTTGTGAAGGGATGACGAGAGGGCCCCAGGCTCAGGCAAACGTCGCTCACCAATCGCCGGATGTGGAGGACACGATGACCGAACAGAATCAACCCCCGATCGGGCGCTCGCTCTCGGCGCTGAGCCGCCGCGACGTGCTGAAGGGCGGGCTCATGGCGGGCAGCGCCGCCTTCATCGCCGCATGTGGCGCTGCCGCGACCGCTTCGCCCGCCGGGCCCGCGACACCGGCACCGACGCTGGCACCCGGCGCTTCGCCGACGCCGACACCGGAGCCGGTGAGCTACGCCGGAGTCACCCTGAACAACCACACCGGTGGGTATTCGATCCCCGCCTACCAGATCGGACTCGATCACTGGAAGGCCGAGACCGGTGGCAACGCGACGTTCACGAACATCCCGTTCGACGAGAAGCCGGTCAAGCTCGCGAGCTTTATCGCGACGCAGGACTCCTCGTGGGACCTGCACTACACGTACGACAACTTCATGCAGCGCTTCGGCGCCCGGTTGCTGCTGCCGCTCGAAGGCAACTACACCGGGGACCTGAGCGACTTCGTGAATGGCGCGCTTGCGGGCTTCACGACCCAGACCGACCAGGTCCTGCGCGGCCTGCCGATCCACTTCAGCGCGTGGCTGTGGACGTGGAACCCCGAGCTGTTCACCAAGATCGGCGAGGACGGCTCCAATCCCCCGGACACCTACGAGGCGCTCTTCGCGCTGACGCCGAAGTTCGTGGCCGAAGGCATCATCCCGTGCGCCCAGCCCTGGCAGGGCGCCGGCGGGACGTTCGCCAAGCTGTACTGGACCCACATCTACAACTCGACGGGCCATCCGATGTTCTCCGATGATCGGACCCAGCTCATGTTCGACGGCCCGGAGGGGCTATCCGCGTTCCGGACGATCGAGGCCGGCCTCAAGAGCGGCTGGTGGGACGCGCGTTATCTGAACATCACCAACGAGCACGAGGCGTACGTCGAGTTCGCCAAGGGCAACATGGCGACGGTCATGCACTCCGAGTCGGCGATCGAGCCGACCGAGAAGGAGCTCGTCGCCGCGGGCAAGCTGGCGACGCGCCAGTTCCCGGGCATCACCCCGGGGACGACGGGTTCGGCGCAGGGCGCCGACGGCACCGGCGTCAACAAGTGGACGAAGCAGCCCGAGGCGTCCTGGAGCTACTTCAACCGCACCTTCACCCCGGACGTCGCGCTGGAGATCAGCCTGCACGAACCGGAGCTCTATCCGCCCACGCGGAACTCCGTCTACGCGAATCCGGACGTCATCGCGGCGCAGCCGCTCATCCCGGCGCACCAGGCCCAGGCCAAGGGCGCCACGAACCTGTGGTCGACCCCGTACGACTACGCCCCGGTCTTCGACGACGTCGTCAACAAGATGATCAAGGGCGAGTACTCGGCTCAGCAGGCACAGGACGCGGCCGTCGCCGGCGTCCAGGATGTCATCATCAAGTACCTGAGCGCCTAGCCGGCGCCCTACCCGGCCGGCTCCGCCGGTCGTTCGATCGAAACCCGGCACAGGGCGATCACGATCGCCCTGTGCCCGTGTCTGGGGAGACCGCCATGTTCGCCACGCTCGCCGCCGCCTATGCCCGGGAGCCGCG
>JAOUHE010000210.1 GCA_029865285.1 Chloroflexota bacterium | reverse complement strand
GCATGGGGAGACGTGCGTGACGGGCTCGACGGCGTGTTTGGTGGCCTCTCCAACCCCGACTCCCGGATCCGCGGCACCGAGTTCGGCGGCTCCTTCGTCATTCGCGGCACGTGGGAAAGCGGAGACGAGGCGGTGATGACCGTCGCGGAGCAGCGCCCGTACTACATGCGCACCATCACCTACGACGAGTACACCGGCCACGGCTGGGTGCGGACTGCGGGACAGGAACGGCGGGTGGCGCCCGGCGACCCCGTCTTTCCCGGCTATACCCCCGAACGGCCACTCTCGGCAACCGCTTTCGAACTCGAGACGATCACCGTTCTGCTGCAACGCGATGTGGGGCGCAACATCTTCGCGCCTGGATACCCGGTCGCCGCGTTCTCATCGCTGATCGTGCAGGAGCCCGGCGGGTTGCCCCTGTTGGGAGGGCTGGAGTCGGGCGTCCCGCTCGAGGTGGGAACCGGCTGGCAGATCACTGCGGCGATCTCCAAGGCCACCGAGGCCGAGCTGGCAGGCGCGGGCAACGCCTATCCGGAAGCCGTGCTGGCGACATACCTGGGCACCGATGGGATCACGCAGCGCACGCGCGACCTGGCGCGGTCCCTGGCCGCGTCAGCGAGCGCCCCCGACCCGTACCACCAGGCCAAGGTCGTGGCCGCCTACCTGCAACGTGACCCGCGATTCACCTATGCCACGCGCGCGCCGCTCCCCGAGGACCCGGATCAGGACCTGGTCGACTTCTTCCTCTTCGATACCCAGAACGGGCAGGTCGGCTACTGCGAGTACTACGCCACGACGATGGCAATGATGGCTCGGTCGCTCGGGATTCCCGCGCGCGTGGCCGTCGGCTACGCGCCCGGGGACCGCATAAAACAGGGGGTGTACGAGTATCGCGAGCGGAATGCACACCTGTGGGCCGAGCTCTACTTCCCCGGGTATGGATGGCAGATCTTCGAGGCGACCAAGTCGATCGACCCGGTCGTGCGCCTCTCCGGCGGGTCGGTCGTGCCGCCGGTCGGCACCGGCGGCGGCGTGGATCCGTTCGGCGAGTTTGAAGAGGGCGTGGATCCGGGCACCATCTCGAACCTGGAGTCGTTCAAGCCGGTGGAGGGTGGCTTCCAGCCGGGTGAGCAGAAGCCGAGCGAGGGGGTCACGCAGGGGAACGCGCTGGTCTTCGTCGTCGTCCTTGGCCTTGTCGCGGCGCTCATCGGCTGGCGGCTCTTCCGTGGTCGCCATCGCTTCACCTTCCTTGCGCCCGGCGACCGGCAGTGGCAGCGGCTGGCGCTTGCAGCAGACCGCGCCGGGGTCGCGCAGCGCGCCTCGGAGACGGTGTACGAGTACGCCGGCTGGCTCGAGGAGCAGCTCCCGCGGCAGCGAGTCGAGATCCATGCCATCGCCGACGGCAAGGTCTGGCAGGCCTACTCGGGGCGTTCCATATCGGCGGAGACGGTCACCCGGATCGAGCGCGCGTGGGCGAAGCTGAAGGTGCCGATCGCCTGGCTCGCCGTCAGGCGTCGAGCCCGGGTCTTCTTCGGCAGGCGTCGGGGCGGCTAGCCCGACCTCAGCGTCAGCCGGTCGCGCCGGCGAGGCTCGCGCGGTATGCGGCGTGGGCGGCCTCGACCGCGCCGGCGGCGTCGGCGGGGTGTCCGAACTCGGCAAGCGTTTCGCCCATCACACGGATCGCCTGGGCCATCTCGTCGATGCCGACATCGCCCATGTGGCCGAAGCGCAGGACGCGACCGGCGAGCTTGCCCTGGCCGCCGGCGACGATGAGTCCCTTCGCGCGCATGGCGGCATTGAAGGGCGCCCACTCGAGTTCATCGGGCAGCCAGGCGGCGGTAACCGTATGAGACCGACGCTCCGCGGCCGCCAGCAGGCGCAGGTCGAGCGACTCGAGTCCCGCCTGCACGCCCCCGGCCACGGCGGCATGGCGCGCCCAGGTCCGTTCGCGCCCCTCCTCGAGCAGGCGTCGTACCCCGACCCGCAGGCCGTAGAGCACGCTCACCGCCGGCGTCCATGGGGTCTGCCCCTTCGCCGCCCAGCGGCGCGCCTCGGCAAAGCTCCAGTAGAAGCGCGGCATGAGCGCCTTGGTCTCGGCGGCGCGAGCGCGTTTGCCGACCGCCGCGATGGCCATCCCCGGTGACGCCATCCATGCCTTCTGACTGGCGCTCACCACCATGTCGATGCCCCAGGCGTCCATCTCGAACGGCATCGCGCCCAACCCGCTGATGCCGTCCACCAGGATGAGCGGCTCGTCGCGCGCGGCGTGAGCAACGGCCGCCAGCTCGCGGATCGGGTTCGTCACGCCGGTCGAGGTCTCGTTGTGGGTGAGCAGTACCGCCTTGTACGCGGGGTTGGCGGCCAGTTGGGCGGCGAGCGCCGCAGGCTCGGCGGCCAGGCCCCACTCGATCTCGAACCGATCGACCTTGGCACCGAAGACCTCGGCGATCTTGGCGAAGCGGTCGCCGAAGGAACCGATCGTCACCGCCAGTACCCGGTCACCGGGTGAAAGCGTGTTGACCACCGCGGCCTCCAGCGCACCGGATCCGGATCCGGTGATCAGCAACACCTCCTCGTCGGTACCGATGAGGCCCGCGATCCCGGAGCTGATTTCGCGCAACAGGGCCTCGAACTCGGTTCCGCGGTGGTCGATCATCGGCGCCGATTGCGCCGCGAGGGCCTCGTCGGGGAGTGGCGTTGGACCCGGAACGCGGAGGTTCTGCTTCATGAGCGGCATGATAGTCGGACCCGACGGCGCGCCGGAGCACCGCATATCGGCAGCGGATGATTGACGGCGGCGGCGAGCCGCTGTTTGATGCTCATCTCCGAGTGACCGTTGGCAGGAGATGCCTCCGAGGACCCCGATCCGGTCCCGCCGTGCCACCACGGCCCTCGCCCTGCTGCTGCTTGGC
>JAOUHE010000209.1 GCA_029865285.1 Chloroflexota bacterium | reverse complement strand
GAAATATGCGGATGGCGACCTGGGCAATCTTCCCCCGGAATCGCCGCCGAAGCAACTTGCGTCAGCGGCGGACGGCACCGCGATGGGGCACCTGGGCGTCATGACGGATCCGCAGCTCATGCCGGTCGGGGCTCCGGCGTTAGCCGATCGGCGACGTCATCGGACCGCAGGCGCAGCCGACGCAGCAGCTGCGCATTGGCTGCGACCACGATGGTTGAGATGCTCATGACCAGGGCGCCGATGCTCATCGGCAGGATCAATCCCCACGGCGCCAGCACGCCGGCTGCAACGGGGATAGCGATCACGTTGTAGCCGGTCGCCCAGACCAGGTTCTGGATCATCTTGCGGTAGGTGGCCCGCGACAGGTCGATCGCAGCGGCGACGTCGCGTGGGTCGTTGCGGACCAGGACAATCCCTGCCGACTCGACCGCGACATCGGTCCCGGCGCCGATGGCGATGCCGACGTCGGCCTGTGCAAGAGCAGGCGCGTCGTTCACCCCGTCGCCGACCATTGCCACGCGAACGCCGCCGGACTGGAAGCGCTTCACTGCGTCCGCCTTGTCGGCCGGCAGCACCTGGGCGGCCACCTCGTCGATGCCGATTCGGCGCGCCACTGAGTCGGCCACCGCCTGAGCGTCGCCGGTGATCATGGCCACCCGCAGCCCCATCTTGTGCAGCCGCTGGACCGCCGCGACCGATTCGGGTCGGATCTCATCCTCCACCGCAACGGCGCCGATGACCTCCTTCTCGTCGAAGAGGTACAGCACCGTCTGGCCTTCCTCGTTCCACCCATCGGTGCGAGCAGCCAAGTCGGGCGGGATGGCCGCACCGAGGTCTGCGAGGAGCCGTGGCCCGCCGACGTGCACCTGTCGACCGTCGACGGTGGCTCGAGCGCCACGGCCGGGCAGGGACTCAAAGGCGGTGGCGCTCGCGGCGCTGATCCCTCGCTGCTCGGCGCCCCGCACTATGGCACGCGCCAGCGGGTGCTCAGAGTCGGCTTCGACGGCCGCTGCGAGGGCCAGCATTTCCCCCTCGTCGTGGCCGGTCGCCGCGGCGGTTGCCGCGAGGACTGGCTCGCCGCGGGTGAGCGTGCCGGTCTTGTCAAAGATGATGACCTGCAGGTCCTTGGCCCGCTCCAGAGCCAGCCGGTCCTTGACCAGCAGGCCGTTGCGGGCACCCAGGGTCGTGCTGATGGCAACCACCAGCGGAATCGCCAGCCCAAGGGCGTGGGGACAGGCGATGACCAGCACCGTGGCGGTGCGAATCAGGGCATCCTCGGGCCGGCCGATTGCGATCCACACAGCGAGGGTCACCACGCCGGACGCCAGCGCAACGAAGAAGAGAAGGGCTGCGGCCCGGTCGGCCAGGATCTGAGCGCGCGATTGCGAGGCTTGGGCCTCTGCGACCAGCCGCATGATGCCCGACAGCGCGGTCTGCTCTCCGACAGCCGTGACCTGCACCCGCAGGCTGCCGCCCGCGGCAACGGTGCCGGCCACGACCTTGTCGCCGGGCTCCTTGGTAACCGGACGAGACTCGCCGCTGATCATGGACTCGTCCACGTCGGCCGTGCCGTCGGATACCTCGCCATCGGCCGGAACGCGGGTACCGGGACGCACGAGCACGATGTCACCGAGTCGAAGATCGCGCAGTGGCACCGTCTCAACCTGACCATCGGTCACGCGCTCGGCGCTGTCGGGCAGCAGCTCGGCCAACGCACTGAGCGCCCCCTGGGCCTGCATGATCGAGCGCATCTCGAGCCAGTGGCCGAGGCTCATGACCGTGATCAGGGTGGCCAGCTCCCACCACACGTCGACCGCGAACACGCCGAGCGTGGCGGCCCAACTGGCAGCGAAGGCAACGACGATTGCCAGGCTGATCAGGGTCATCATCCCTGGGAGTCGGCCGGACAACTCCGTGCGGGCGCCGATCAGGAACACCCTGCCGCCGTATGCGAAGACCACCGTGCCCAGCAACGCAGGAATCCACTCGGATCCGACGAAGGTAGGCGCCGTGTAGCCGAGCCACATCTGGACCTCGGCGCTCCACACGACGACCGGAACGGTCAGCAGCAGGACGATCCAGAACTGGCGGCGGAATGCCTCCGGATCGTGGCCGGCGTGCTTGTTGTGCACGGCGTGACCTCCGCGCTCGCCATCAGCCGGCGGCGCTTGGTGCGAAGCGACGGGCGCCTCGGGGTCGTGATGCATGTCGTGTCCGCCGTGGTCCATCGGTCACTCTCGCCGCAGTGGAGGTACTCCCCCCTAGTATAGGCGACGGTCAACCGAGGAACTTGAAATGCGCCGAAGCGAGACGTGTATCGCAGTCGGACTGGCGCCCACCCAGGATTCTCTAGTCGGCACGGCCCGCGAGAGCTGCTACGCGGCATCTCCCGCATGTGGGAATGGCGCTCCTCGGCCGCAGGTCACGGAAGTTGCGACCCGGAGGAGCAAGCGCCCGGCCCAACGGGCCGGGCGCCATCGGTCTAACGCGGGTCAGATCGGTCGTGCGTGGTGCACGTACGACCCGCCGGTCATGGTGCGGACAACGAAGTCGACCACCACCCCGACCACGATCGCGCCCATCAGCGCGGGCAGGACGTAAAGGTCGGCAGCCTGCGCCACGCTCCCGACAACAGGTCCCCAGGTGCTCAGCGTGCCGAGCGCCTCACTGCCGATCCAGCCGCCGACGAGGGCGCCAACGGCCGCCGCGAACCACTCGAAGCCGGTGCGTGTCTCCCCGATCAGCTGCGCGATGACGCCCAACACCACCGCGCCGCCGGCCAGGATCAGCAAGCCGGCCGAGTCCATGCCGATATTCCAGTTGAAGACCTCAATCATCTTCGTCCTCCTTCTGCGGTCAACGAGTCAGACCCGTGGTGCCACCCCATGGAACCGCAGGGGGCGAACGAAGGACAAGTGCCGGAAGGCGTAATCG
>JAOUHE010000055.1 GCA_029865285.1 Chloroflexota bacterium | reverse complement strand
CGTGGAAGCTACCGCGGAAGGCGATGATGGCGGGGCGTCGCGTCGCGTACTTGGCGAGCTTCACCGCCGCCTCGATCGCCTCGGCCCCCGAGTTCGACAGGAAGAGGCCGGCCGCTTCGCCGTCGCGCAGGCCAGGGAAGGTGCGCGGCAGGCGCTCGTGAAGCTCCAGGCCGGGCTTGTGATAGAGGATGTTCTGCTGGGCGTGGATGATGCGGCCCGCCTGCTCGGCGATAGCCGCCACCACGCGAGGATGGGAGTGTCCGGTGTTGGTGACCCCGATCCCGCAGGTGTAGTCGAGGTATCGGTCTCCTTCGATCGTCTCGACCCACGACCCGACGCCGCGCTCCACCACGAGGTCGGTGTAGCGGCCCCAGACCGGGGGAACGCCGGAGCGGCGCGCCAGCCAGACCGAGCTGTCGTCGGCGCGCATGTCGAGCGCCGGTTCCTGCACCTGGGTCATCGTCCGACCACTGTGACGGGTCCAGCCGGCCGTGTCGAGGGGTCGGCGCGCCGTGCGTTCCACAGCTGCACGCCGATGAAGATCAGCGCGGTCACGAAGATGAGCGTCCCGAGGACGTTCACCTCCGGCGGGATGCCGAGCCGGCTGACCCCGAAGACCCACAACGGGAAGGTCACGGTGCGTCCGGCCGAGAAGAGCGTGATCACGTAGTCGTCGATCGACAGGGCAAAGGCGAGCAGCGCCGCCGACACGATGCCCGGCAGGATGAGCGGGAAGGTGATCTTCCAGAAGGTCGTACGTCCGTCGGCATACAGATCCATACCGGCCTCTTCGAGGGACATGTTGAACCCGACCAGCCGAGCTCGGATGGTGACCACCACGAAGCTGATGTTGAACATGATGTGCGACACCAGGATGGTCAGGAACCCGCGTTCGACCCCGAGGCTGATCCACAACGTCAGCAGTGAGGCGCCCAGGATGATCTCCGGCGCCGTCATCGGGATGAAGATCAACAGGTTCATCAGCCACCGCCCGCGGAAGGCGTACCGCGTCAAGGCGAGCCCGATCATGGTGCCGAATGTCGTCGCGACCAGGGTCGAGATGGTGGCCACCACCAGGCTCAGGACCATCGGGTCGGTGATCTGGGAGCGACCCCACAGATCGACATAGTTGCGGAGGGTGAAGCCCTGCCAGGTGATGTTCTGGCGTCCGGCGGGGTCGTTGAAGGAGAAGGCGATCATCACCGCGATCGGCGCGAACAGGAAGAGGAGGAGCAGGCCGGTGAATCCGGGCAACAGCAGGCCGCCCAGGCGGGCGCGGAGCGAGCGTCTGCGTTTGGCGGTTGGCGGTGCAGTCATCATGCTCACCCGGCGAGCCGGTCGCTGCCGACCAGGCGCGTATAGACCGACACCAGCAGCATCACGCCCGCCACAAGCACGAACGCCAGCGCTGCGGCGGCGGGGTAATCGAGGCTGTCGAGGAACTTGCGCTGGATGATGTTGCCGACCATGAAGACCTGCGGGTTGCCCGCACCGATCACTTCGGCGGTGATGAAATCGCCGACCGACGGGATGAAGGTGAGCAGCGAACCGGCCACCACCCCCGGCAGGGAGAGCAGGAAGGTCACTCGCCAGAAGGCCTGCGCGCGACTGGCGTACAGGTCCGTGGCCGCTTCAATCAGCCGCCGGTCGATCTTCTCGATGGCCACGTACAGGGGCAGGATCATGAACGGCAGGAAGTTGTACGTCAGCCCAAAGATGACCGATGCTGGCGTGGCGAGGAAGTGGAAGTTCTGGTCGAGGAGACCGGCGTCCTTGAGCGTTCCAAAGACCATGCCGTTGTCGGACAGGATCATCCGCCAGTTCAGGGTGCGGATGACGAAGCTGACGAAGAAGGGGAGCACCACCAGCAGGAGAAGTGCGTTCTTCAGCCGCCCACCGTGGAACGCGATGGTATAGGCCACGGGATACCCGACGGCGAGTGTGAGCAGCGTGGTGGCCACTGCGAAGCTGGTGGAGCGCACGTACAGCTCCCAGTACTGGCCGATCACCTGCGGGTAGATGCCGAAGTTCCAGGTCAGCTGGTAGCCGGTGTCGAAGGTGCCTTCCTGCAGCGAGATGAGCAGCATGAAGGCCATCGGCACCACGAAGAACACCACCAGCCAGCCGCCGCCAGGCAGCAGCAGGAGCAGCGGGGCCAGCCCGCGGCGCAGCGACCGCATCAGTCCGCCCGGGCCGCCCGTTACTCGCCCATCACGCGCCGAGGACGGCCTCGAAGAGGTTGTTCCACTCGGTCTCTTCTGCCTCGTCCAGCTGCTTGTCGGTGTAGGTGCCGGCCGTCTGCTCCGCGGTGGGGACAACCGTCGGGGCCATCGCCTCGAGCGTGTCGGCCCACTCGCTGTCGCCGTCATCGCGTGACGCCTGCGCGTCTTCGAGAATCACGGCCTCGACGCCCTTGACCGGCGTCCAGTAGCCGACCCATTCCGACAGCATCGCGGCCGCCGCCGGGTCGTAGTAGTAGTCAATCAGCTTGTGCGCGTTGTCGGCATTGCCGGTCCCCTTGGGGATGATCAGGTTGTCGTTCCAGCGCATGCCGCCCGAGTCGGGCACCACGAACTTCACCTTGTCGTTGTCGTAGAAGTTCATCTGGCTGATGTCACCGCCCCAGGCGACGCAGATGGCCAGGTCGCCGGCGGCGAGGGCGTCGTAGTACTCGTTGCCGTACCAGCCGCGGAACTGGCCCTCGGGCGCATTCAGGAGCTTCTGCTGCGCGCGCTCCACGTCGGCGACCGTCGCGTTGGCCGGCTCGACACCGAGCGAGAGGAGGGTCAGACCGAACATGTCGCGCATGTCGCTGAAGCCGCCCACGCGCCCCTTGAAGGCCGGATCGAGCAGGTCGTCGAATGTGGTGATCTCGCGGCCGGTCAGCGCCGGATCGTAGGCGATGCCGGTGATGCCGCCCTGCCACCAGACGCTGTACTTGTTGTCCGGGTCGAACCAGAGGCCCTTGGCGTAGTCGGCGCAGTTGGCGCTCCAGTTCGGCAGCTTCGAGTGGTCGATCTCCTGGAGCCACCCGTTGCGTGCCATCCGCTCAACCACCCAGCCGCCGGGCGTCATGACATCCCACCCGGTCGCGTTGCCCGCACGGAGGTCTGGCGAGTACTGCGCCAGGAAGTCAGCGTTGTCGAGCAGGCCCTCGCTGTACTCGACGTCGAGCCCACTCTGAGTCTTGAAGGCCTCCAGGCTCGGGTAGCTTGACTCGTCGTCCGAGATGTCGATATACGCGGGCCAGTTGAGCCAGTGCACGGTGTTGCTGGGCGTCGCACTCGGCGACGCACAGGCCGCCAGGATGGCGGGCAGGGACATGGCGCCGGCCAGGTAGATCCCACCGCGGCCGGCCTGCAGGAAGAAGGATCGACGGGTGTGTCGCTCCTCGTGCACGACGCGCGCGATGGCACGTTCGATCTGGGTGCGCTCGTTCAGGTCATCGGACATCAAGGGGCTCCTTCTTCGGTCTGAACTGGGGTCCTGCCGTCATCGAGAGTGGTCACGCTGATCACGAAGGTGTGCTGTGGCTGCCAGGTGAGACGGACCGGGTGGCCATCGGCCAGCGCCTCGGCGGCGCCCCCGGTCTCGAGGTTCTGTGCATACACGGTCAGGCGGTGACCGTCGCGCGTCTTGACGAGGTATTGCGTGCTGACACCGATGTAGCTGGCATCGAGGATCGTGCCATCCAGGGCGTTGAGGCCACCGTCCGCGGGTGTCGGCCCGGCACCCTCCACGATCGGGGTGACACGCAGCTTCTCCGGCCGCACGCCGATGCGCACGGTGGCGCTTCCGTTCACCAATTCGGCGGGGGCGCGCAGCACGGTGCCGTCGGCGATTCGCACAGAGACGAACGAGTCGTCCCGCCCGACCACGGACCCGCCGAGCAGGTTGCTCACGCCCAGAAAGCCGGCCACGAACTCGGTGCGCGGCCGCTCGTACAGTTCCTCCGGCGATCCCAGTTGCTCGATGCGACCGGCGCGCATCACCGCGATCCGGTCGGACATGGTCATGGCCTCTTCCTGGTCATGGGTGACGTAGATGAAGGTGATCCCTACCTCGGTCTGGATCCGCTTCAGCTCGATCTGCATCTGCTTGCGCAGCTTCAGGTCGAGGGCGCCCAGCGGCTCGTCGAGCAGCAGCACCTTGGGATGGTTGATCAGCGCGCGGGCGAGGGCCACCCGCTGCTGCTGGCCGCCCGAGAGCTGGGAAGGCTTGCGGCTCTCATAGCCCGGCATCTCGACGAGCTCCAGCATCGCGACCACCCGCCGGTCGATCTCGGCGTTGTCGACCTTCTTGCGGCGGAGGCCGAAGGCCACGTTCTCGCGGACGGACAAGTGGGGGAAAAGGGCGTAGTTCTGGAAGACAGTGTTGACGTCGCGCTTGAACGGCGGCAGACCGGTGACATCGGCCTCGCCGAGGTAGATCGTCCCCGCGGTCGTCTCCTCGAAGCCACCGATCATGCGCAGCGTGGTGGTCTTGCCGCAGCCGGACGGGCCGAGCATCGAGAAGAACTCTCCCTGCTCGACGTCGACCGAGAGATCGTCAACGGCGACGACCTCGTGAAAGCGCTTGGTGACCCGGTCAAGTCGGACGTCGATGGAGGACGGCACCAGGGCGGTTCCTCGTTCGGAGGGGTGCGTACCGATCCCTGTGAGACGGCACTGCGCGGAGTATACGGAAGCCGGCCCAGCCCATGCACGGCCCATGTCGCTCACGCGCGAGGTGGTCTAGACTCGGATCGATGGACTTTGCCCTCTCGCCGGAGCACGAGGAGATCCGCCGCACCGTCCGCGACTTCGCCGAACGTGAGGTCGCGCCGGTCGCCGACGAGATGGAGCGGGCGGGGGAGTTCCCGTCCGCGATCGTGCGGCGCGCCGCCGAACTGGGGCTGCTGGGCGTCCCGTTCCCCGGGTCGGTGGGCGGTACGGGCCTCGACAGCCTTGCCTACGCCATTACCGTCGAGGAACTGTCGCGGGTCTGGGGGTCGCTGGGGATCATCGTCAGCGCACACACCAGCCTCGGCTGCAACCCGCTCTACCTGGCCGGCACGCCGGACCAGAAGGAGCGGTTCCTGCGTCCTCTGGCATCGGGCGAGAAGCTCGGGGCGTACGGGCTGACGGAGGCGGAGGCGGGCTCGGACTCGCGCGGCACCCGGACCCGCGCCGTGCGCGACGGTGACGAGTGGGTCATCAACGGGTCGAAGCGCTTCATCACCAACGCCGGCGTGGCCGGCACCTACATCATCACCGCGGTCACCGACGGCGCGGCCGCCGGCCGGATCAGCGCCTTCATCGTCGAGGCCGATGCCCCCGGCTTCAGCATCGGCCGCATGGAAGACAAGATGGGTCTCCACGCCAGCATGACCGGCGAACTCCTCTTCGACGACTGCCGCGTTCCGGCGGGCAACCTGCTCGGCGAGGAGGGGGGCGGGGATCGGCTCTTCCTGCAGACCCTTGACGGTGGACGGATCGGGATCGGCGCCATGGCGCTCGGGCTTGCCCAGGCGGCGTACGAGGCGGCCGCCGCGTATGCGAAGGAGCGCAAGCAGTTCGGTCGCCAGATCGCCTCGTTCCAGGGGGTCGCCTTCAAGATCGCCGACATGGCGACCCGCATCGATGCTGCGCGCCTGATGGTCTACCGAGCGGCCTGGCTGAAGGACCAGGGGCGACCGTACGGCACCGAAGCGGCGATGGCGAAGCTCTTCGCCAGCGAGGTGGCCCGCGACGTGACCAACGACGCGGTGCAGGTCCACGGCGGGTACGGCTACGTCGTCGAGTACCGGGTCGAGCGCTACCTGCGTGACGCCAAGCTGACCGAGATCGGCGAGGGGACCAGCGAGATCCAGCGGCTGGTGATCGCTCGCCAGCTGCTGGGCGTCCGCGCGATGTGAACGGGCCGATCTTCGGAACCGCTTCTGCGGCGGCCGCCTGGCATCCATCGGCCGAATACCTGGGACAAAGTCGCCTGCGGCGATTCATGACCGATACCGGCTCCGTCGACCTCGAGGCGCTGCAGGCACGCGCCGTGCAGGACCCGGCCTGGTTCTGGGAGGCGGCGGCGCGAGACGTGGGCGTCCGGTTCGACCCGCCGCCGCGGACCGTGCTCGACACCTCGCGCGGGATCGAGTGGGCGCGCTGGTTCGACGGTGCCGGCTTCAACTACGTGCGCATGGCGGTCGACGAGCCCGCCGCCTCGCACCCCGACGAGATGGCCCTGGTCTGGGAGGGCGAGGACGGCGAGGTGCGCCAGTTCACGCGATCCCAGCTGCGCTGGGCGGTGGATCGCGCCGCGCGGGCGATGACAGCGCTTGGGGTCGTGCGCGGCGACCGGGTCGGCATTTTCCTGCCGATGATCCCCGAGGCGGCGATCGCCGTTCTGGCCGTAGGCAAGCTAGGGGCGGTCTACACGCCGATCTTCTCCGGATACGGGGCGGCGGCGGTCGCCAGCCGGCTGGTCGACTGCGGCGCGAAGCTGCTGGTCACCGCCGATGGGTTCTGGCGTCGTGGCAAAGCGGTTGACATGAAGCAGGTCGCCGACGAGGCGCTCGCCGGGGCGCCATCGGTCGAGCACTGCCTGGTCGTGCGCCGGCTGGGGACCGATGTCCCCTGGAACGCGCCGCGCGATGCCTGGTGGGACACGGCGGTGACATCGGTCCCAGGGGAGCCGCTGGCGTCGGTCGCAACCGACGCGAACGACCCGTTCATGATCATCTACACCTCCGGGACGACCGGCCGCCCGAAGGGGGCTCTGCACGTCCATGCCGGGTTCCCGCTCAAGGCTGCGGTCGACCTGGCCCACTCGTTCGACCTGCAGCGCGGCGACAGCCTGTTCTGGTTCACCGACATGGGCTGGATGATGGGTCCCTGGGAGGTGGCCGGGGCACCGATGCTGGGCGCCACGCTGGTGATGTACGAGGGAACGCCGGACTTCCCCGGGCCGGACCGGCTCTGGTCGCTCGTCGCGCGACACGGCGTCACGCACCTCGGGATCAGCCCCACCGCGATTCGCGCGCTGATGGCCCACGGCACAGCTCCCGTGCGGGCGCACGACCTCTCGTCGCTCCGCGTGCTCGGCTCGACCGGCGAGCCGTGGAACCCCGATCCGTGGTGGTGGCTCTTCCGCGAGGTGGGCGAGGAGCGGCTGCCGATCATCAACTACTCCGGCGGGACCGAGATCGCCGGCGGCATCCTGGGCTGCACGACGATCACGCCCATCGCCCCGTGCTCGTTCGCCGGTCCGTGCCCCGGCATGGCGGCCGACGTCGTGGATGCCGGTGGCGAACCGCTCCGCGGCGAGGTTGGCGAGCTGGTCATTCGGCAGCCGTGGCCGGGAATGACGCAGGGCTTCTGGGGCGACGACGACCGCTACCTCGACGCGTACTGGCGCCGGCTGCCGGGGACCTGGTTGCATGGTGACTGGGCGCGCATCGACCCGGACGGCTTCTGGTACATCTCCGGACGATCCGACGACACGATCAAGGTGGCCGGAAAGCGGATCGGTCCGGCCGAGGTGGAGTCGGCGGCGGTGGCGCACCCGGACGTCGCCGAGGCGCTGGCGGTGGGGGTACCGGACGAGGTGAAGGGGGAGGCGCTGGTCGTGTTCGTCGTGCTGGCACCCGGCTCCAGCGAGGCGCCCGCGGAAATGGCCGCGGCGGTCGCCGCGACCGTCACCCAGCAGCTCGGCAAGTCATTAAAGCCCTCCGCCGTGCATCTCGTTCCCGCCCTTCCCAAGACGCGC
Source organism: Chloroflexota bacterium (assembly GCA_029865285.1). Taxonomy (GTDB): domain Bacteria; phylum Chloroflexota; class Limnocylindria; order QHBO01; family QHBO01; genus CF-167. Next base: position 2,796 of record JAOUHE010000055.1, on the reverse strand, counting down.
AACGGCAAGATCCTGCGGCGCTTGGCGCGCGCCGCGTACCTCGGTCTCGACCCGGGCGACACCAGCTCGCTCGAGGACCCAGCCACGCTCGACCCCATCCGCAGCCTGGGAACCTGAGCGACCGATGCGCACGCGCCGAGTGGCGGCTGCTCTCGCGCTGATCCTGCTTCCGATGCTCGCAGCGCCGGTCCGCGCCGCAGAGCCGTCACCGCTCCCCGCGGAGCCGGGTGCGCGGGTGCTCGATGGCGAGGTGGTTGCCGCCACGACCGGCGACGTCGACGGAGATGGGGTGGCGGACCTCGTGCGCGTGGTCCGCAGCGACAGCAATCCCACGCTCCTGGCGGTGGACGCCTGGAGCGTGGACGGGGCGGGGTCATGGACCCAGCACGCCCAGGTGCCGCTGCGCCGCGAGGCGAGCGTCGATCGTCAGCTGAGCGGGCTCCCGCGCCCCGATGCCGACGGCATGCTGCCGGTCCGGTATGGCGACCCGGTGGGACTTCTCACCGTAGGCTCGGCTTCCTCGTCGCCGGGGGGCTCGCGTGTGATGGTGGCCGCCATCGGCACCGGGGACGAGGACCCGGCCTGTTGCCTCACTGTCTGGGAGGTCGGGACCCGGCTGAGCGCGGCTGCTTCGTCGGTCACGCTCGAGCTGGCGCTCGCGTCTGGCCGAGGGGCAGCCTTCGTCCTCGCCGCGAGGCTCGATCCTGACAGCGAGGGCGACCACGACGAGATCCTGGTCGCCGACACCGACGCCGCAGAGGCGCCGAGAATCACCGCTCTGCGATGGTCGGGCGCCAGGTATCACGAGATTGGGCGCACCTCCTTCCCTCCGGGGAGCACGCTGCTCACCTGGGAGAGCAAACCGACTCCGCCAGGGCCCTGGACCTGCTTCATCGAGACGAGAAATGCCCAGGTGGCGGTGCTTGGCCCGCCTCCTGCCGTCGACGACGACGTGAACGCGTATTCCTACGACTTCTCTGAGCTGAGCGTGGTCGATGGCCGGCTGGTTGAAGTAGCTGGGGCGGTGCCCCCGCGCTACGCGGAGGTTGTGGCCAGTCGATCAGATGGAGTAGCGTTGTATGGAGTCGATCTCCTGACCCCGTGGTTCGGGTGGGCGTGGCCGGGTGCTTCCGATGAACCGCTTGGTCCGCAGTTCCCGAATCCCCTCGCCACCGCCTTTGGAGGCGATCCGTGGACCCCGCTGCTCCTGGCCGCGGACGGGGGGTTCGATCGACTGCAGACGGTGATTCAGGTCGCGTACCCGTGTGGGTCGGAGCTTGCGACGCTGCCGACCAGCCGGGCGGCCGCGCGGTTCCCCCTCGGTCGTGTCGGTGGCACTCCGGTGGCATTCTCATTGCTGCCATACCGCGGTGAGGTCCCCGGCGGCCTTGGTGATCGGGATGGTGGGGCCGGTATCATCGCCGACGGCAATCTTCTGACGATCAAAGCGGACGGCGGCGTGGCAATCCACGAGTCCGCGGCGCTCCCAGGGATGGTGCCGATCGGGCTCGTCGGGCCGAACGGCGGCTGGATGGCGTTGGCTGAATCGCCTCGCTTCCCGATCCACAGTCGCGGCTTCAGGCTCGATACGTACCAGGTCGGTGACGCCTCGCGCGTCTCAGTGGCGCGGGTGGAAGAGATCCTCAGCCCAGAAGCCGAGGGCGGCTCGTTCCAGCCTCGCTTGGTGGGAGCCGTGCTCGATCCGACGAGCGCGCTGGGCGACCTGCTCACCAGCGGCGCCGGCTTCAGGGCTGAGGTCGAGGTGCCGCCCGGCTCACGTCTCTTCGTCGCCCCGCTCGGCGAAGGCTTCCCGATCGACCCAACCTGGGAGGGCCGCGCGGATGACGGCCATGCCGTCCTGCAGATCGCCGTTCCTGCCGGCCGGAACTCGTTCAACGTGCGTGGCTTCGTGGTGACACCGGCCGGGCACGGGTACACGGTCGCGTGGCACCTTCGAGTGCTGAGCGAGCCCCCGCCGCTCCAGGTCGAGGCTGAGTGGGCATCGCTCGGCTTTGAGGTCCCGCTTCACGGGTCGACTGATCCGGCGGCGACGGTACTGGTGAACGGGACCGCGGTGGCGGTGGCTGCCGACGGAACCTTCACCGCCCACGCAGCGGCCCCGCCGTGGCCCACGAGCGTGACGGTTGAGGCGGTCGACCTGGTGGGGAATCGGACCGCGGCGACGCTATCCGTCGTGGGGCTGATCGACTACCGGCAGCTCCCCTGGATTCAGATCATCGTGGTGCTCACCGTGGTCGCGGGAGCAGGCCTCTTCCTGCTGGCACCGCGCCTGCGCCCACCGTCCCCGACGCCCCAGCCCGACGACGGCACGCTCGAGGATATCGACGACCGCTGAGCCGCCTCTCCTCGAATCATCGGTACACTCATGGCATGCCCCTCGTTCAGCCGTTCCGCGGCCTCGGCTACGCGCTGGAGCGCTTCGCGCCCTCCACGCTGCCCGCGCGCATCCGCCTGCCCGACGAGCCGGAGCCAGGACCCGGCCGCCGCGTGGCGGACCTGACCGATCTGGCCTGCCCCCCGTACGACGTCATCGGGCCTGCCCAGCATGCCGACCTGCTCGCTCGAGATCCGCACAACGCGGTGCGCGTGGAGCTCTCTGCCGAGCCCGATCCACACGCTGCCGCTGCCGCGACGCTGGCCGCCTGGCTGGGCGACGGGACGCTGGAGCGCCGCGCGGAGGCATCGGTCTACTACTACGCGCACGCAGAGCCGTCGAACCCCGATGAGCCGACCGTCACCGGGATCCTGGCGCGCGTGCTGCTGGAGCCGCTTGGT